>JABHUX010000086.1 GCA_018658635.1 Alphaproteobacteria bacterium | reverse complement strand
TTTTAGAATCCCACTTTCAGTATTAATTTTTGATCTATTTAAATTTTTTTCATTCATTAAAAAATATGAAATACATCTAGAACCGTTACCGCACGCTCCTGTTTCCCCGCCGTCGGAATTATAAAAAGTTATTTTAGCGTTTGTTTTTTTTTCTTTATCTTTATCTATAATAATAATTTGGTCACAACCCAGACCTTTTTTTTTGTCCGCAATATTCACAATTTGTTGTTTTGAAAGATCGATTTTATCTTTTCTTCTATCAATGATGATAAAATCATTGCCTAGACCGTCCATTTTATAAGCTTGTATTTCAATCATCTGTTTTGTTGTTATATCTTAAAAATATTCTCAATTATTGACTTTTAAAATAGTAAAATATACTTTTAATAAAATTTTCCACAAAAATAAGCAGGTTTTGTGGTGTCCTTCTAATGAAGGAGATCAACACTAGTCAGCGATATTCGCCCACTAGTGCAATTTCTGCTGGAGAAAAAAAATGTTTGAAAATTTAACAAGTAAAATTGAGTCTGCTTTTTCTTTTTTTAATAAAAGCACTCAATTAAATGAAAAACAGGTTGAAGAAGGACTTAGAAAGATCCGTCAGGCTCTGCTTGAGTCCGATGTTGCTCTCTCTGTTGCTAAAGAATTTATTGCAAATGTTAAACCAAAAGCAATCGGACAAGAAGTTCTAAAATCTATAACTCCGGGACAGTTACTTGTTAAAATTGTATATGATGAACTTGTAAAAATTTTAGGTAGTGAAAAATCAGAAATTAATCTTAATACAGTTCCACCAGCAAAAATATTAGTTGTTGGTTTGCAGGGTTCAGGAAAAACAACAACCTCAGCAAAGATTGCAAAATTTATTGAAAAAAATTTTAATAAAAAAGTAATGTTATCGAGCTTAGACGTATACCGTCCAGCAGCTCAAAAACAATTAGAGTTATTAGGCAGTCAAAATAATATTCAAACAATACCAATTATAGAGGGACAACTACCAACAGAAATTACCCAAAGAACCTTAGCAGCCGCTTCTTTATCGGGATCTGATGTAATCATTTTTGATACTGCAGGACGAACTCAAATTGATAGCGTGATGATGAGTGAATTAAATAATCTTAAAAAAATAATTAATCCAATAGAAACTTTTTTAGTTGCCGATTCTTTAACAGGACAAGATGCCGTAAATATAGCGAGTGAATTTAAAAAAACAGTCGATTTAACAGGAATAATATTAACAAGAATAGATGGCGATGGCAAAGGCGGTGCCGCTCTTAGCATGAAGTCTGTTGCTAATTGTCCTATTAAATTTTTAGGGGTTGGTGAAAAAATTGATGATTTTGAAATATTTCATCCAGAAAGAATTGCAAATAGAATTTTAGGAATGGGAGATGTGGTCTCTCTTGTTGAGAAAGTATCTGAAAATTTAAAAAAAGAAGAAGTTGAAGAACTAGAAGAGAATTTTAAAAAAGGACAATTTACTTTTAATGATTATTTAAAACAGCTTAGACAAATGAAAAAAATTGGTGGTATGGGAAAAGTTCTAGGAATGATCCCTGGCATTTCAAAAATTAAAAAACAAATAGATGAAGCTAATATTGACGAGGGTCTTCTTGGAAAGCAAGAGGCGGTTATTTTATCAATGACTCCTAAAGAAAGAGATAACCCAAAAATTATTGATGGTTCTAGAAAAAAAAGAATAGCGAATGGTTCAGGAACAGACATCGCTTTAGTAAACAAGCTTCTAAAACAACATAAAATGATGACAGGAATGATGAAAAGAATGTCTCAAGGTGGCGGAAGAAATTTTGGAGGTTTAGATGGAATACCCCCAGAATTATTTAACAATCTAAAATAGAAAGGCAAATAAATGTTAAAAATAAGACTATCTAGAGGGGGAACAAAAAAAAGACCCTTTTATCAAATCGTAGTTGCAGATTCTAGAAATCCAAGAGATGGAAAATTTATTGAAAAACTTGGATACTTCAATCCGTTATTACCAAAAAGCAAACCAGAAAGATTAAGTTTAGAATCAGAAAGAATTACTCATTGGATTAAAATGGGAGCTCAGCCTACTCTAAGGGTTGCAAAATTTTTAGGCGCTGCAAATCTTGCTCCAGTTCCTGAAAAAAGAAATAATCCAATTAAAGCTTTGCCTAAAAAGAAAGCTCAAGAAAGATTAAAAGCTGCACAAGCTCCAAAAGAAGCACCAGCAGCAGCTCCAGTAGCAGAAGCGGCTCCAGCAGCTGAACCAGCTCCTGCAGAAGCACCAAAAGCTGAAGAAAAAGCGCCAGAAGCAGAGGCACCAAAAGCTAATTAACTATTATGTGGTCTGCAAAAATATTCACTTTATATCCGGATTTTTTTCCAGGGATTTTAGATATCGGGCTTTATAAAAGAGCTAGAGAAAATAAAATCTGGTCACTTGATGTTGTTAATATCAGGGACTATGCTTTAGATAAGCACGGAAGTGTCGATGATACTCCTTTCGGAGGAGGAAGTGGAATGGTTATGCGTGCCGATGTCATAGATAGTTGTTTGGATAAAAATATTAAAAACTCTAATAACGAACTTATTTATCTAAGCCCAAGAGGTGAATTGTTAACGCAAAAAGTTGCAAAACATTTATCACAAAAAAAAGGAGTAGATCTTATTTGTGGGCACTTTGAAGGAATTGATCAGAGAGTTATAGAAGAAAGAAAGATTAGAGAAATAAGTATTGGTGATTTTATTTTATCCGGAGGTGAAACAGCAGCGTTTGTTTTTTTAGATTCCATACTTAGATTGTTACCGGGAGTTCTTGGTAATTCTTCCTCTTTAAATGAAGAGAGTTTTGAAAATAATTTATTGGAATATCCTCAATATACAAAACCCCAAGAGTGGAAAGGAAGAACCGTTCCCGAAGTACTTTTGTCTGGGAATCATGCTAAAATTAAGGACTGGCGCTTAGCACAATCCGAGGATATAACACGACGCCAGAGACAAGACTTATGGGAAAAATATCACAAATAATCAAGTTTTAATGCAAATTTCTACAATGAGAATAGACGAATTAGATAAACTTCATATTAAGAAAATTGGTGAAAAAAAGTTACCAGAATTTTCTCCAGGAGATACCTTAAAAGTAAACGTTCGAATTATCGAAGGAAAAAGACAACGAATTCAAGCTTACGAAGGAGTTTGTATTGCTAAAAAAAATAAAGGAATTAATTCGACTTTTACAGTTAGAAAAATTTCTTTTGGCGAAGGCGTTGAAAGATTATTTCCAGTTCATAGCCCAAACGTAGAGTCCGTTGAAGTTATTAGAAGCGGAAAAGTAAGAAGAGCAAAACTTTATTATTTAAGAGAAAGAACTGGTAAATCAGCTAGAATTACTGAAAAAATTAGAAAAAAAATTGGTGTAGATATTATTCAACCTTTACCAAAAAAAGAGGCAGTCCAAAATATTGAAGCACAAGCAGATATAGCTGCCGAACAAGCTCCAAAAAATAAGGAAAAAGCTTCAGCGCCAAAGACAGAAGCTCAGAATAAAAAGAAGTAATACTAGTTTTTATTTAATGGCAAAGACACTTTACGACAAAATATGGGAAAGTCATTTAGTTGATGAACAGAATGACGGAACATCACTTTTATATATTGATAGGCATTTAGTTCACGAAGTAACGAGTCCACAGGCATTTGAGGGATTACGTTTATCTAATAGAAAAGTAAAATTACCTAGTTCAACATTAGCAGTTGTAGATCATAACGTTCCAACAACTGATAGATCAAAAGGAATAGCAGATAAAGAATCTGCAATTCAAGTTGAGACTCTTTCTAAAAATTGTAAAGATTTTGGCATAGAATTTTTTGGTTTAACAGACAAAAGACAAGGCATTGTTCATGTTATTGGTCCTGAACAAGGATTTACTCAGCCTGGGATGACAATTGTTTGTGGAGATAGTCATACTTCAACGCACGGTGCATTTGGCGCATTAGCTTTTGGAATTGGAACTTCAGAAGTAGAACATGTTCTTGCAACACAAACTTTAATTCAAAGTAGAGCAAAAAATTTTAAAATAAGCGTTGATGGTAAATTGCCGCTAGGAGTTACCGCTAAAGATGTCATTTTATCTATCATTGGAAACATTGGAACAGCAGGCGGAACCGGTTATGTTATTGAATACTGTGGAGAAGTTTTTAGAAACTTTTCTATGGAAGAAAGAATGACGGTTTGTAATATGAGCATAGAAGCTGGTGCTCGAGCTGGATTGGTTGCTCCTGATCAAAAAACTTTTGATTATATTAAAGGAAGACCCTTAGCCCCTAAGGGAGATAATTGGGAAAAAGCCCTTAAATACTGGAGTAATTTATACTCAGATAAAGATGCAAAATTTGACAGAGAACTTCATTTGCAAGGTAAAGATATTGAGCCAACTGTTACTTGGGGAACAAGTCCTCAAGATATAGCCTCTATTAATGGAAAAGTTCCTGATCCAAATTTAGAAAAAAATGAAGATAGAAAAAAATCTATACTAAGATCTTTAGATTATATGGGTTTAGAGCCTAATACTCCAATCCAAGATATTAAAATTGATAAGGTTTTCATAGGTTCGTGCACTAATGGAAGAATTGAAGATTTAAGAGAAGTTGCAAAAATTGTTAAAGGCAAAAAAGTAAATAAACACGTTGATGCAATTGTTGTTCCAGGTTCTGGACTTGTAAAATTACAAGCTGAGAAAGAAGGGTTAGATAAAATATTTAAAGATTCAGGATTTGATTGGAGAGAGCCAGGGTGTTCAATGTGTCTTGGAATGAATCCAGATCAATTAAAACCAAAAGAAAGATGTGCTTCTACTTCAAACAGAAACTTTGAAGGCAGACAAGGTCGAGGTGGAAGAACCCATCTTGTTAGTCCTGTTATGGCAGCTGGTGCAGCCATTGCAGGTAGATTTGTAGATATAAGAAAGATTATTTAATGGAAAAATTTACAAAATTAAAAAGTATTGCTGCTGATCTTCCGATTATGAACGTTGATACAGACATGATTATCCCAAAACAATTTTTAAAGACAATCAAAAGAACAGGTCTTGGCTCAGCTTTATTTTATGAAATGCGCTATGATGAAAAAGGTAATGCAATAAAAACTTTTATTTTAAATCAAGCCCCTTATGATAAAGCAAAAATTTTAATTTCAGGAAAAAATTTTGGTTGTGGATCATCAAGAGAACACGCTCCTTGGGCGTTATTAGACTTTGGTATTCGATGCGTAATCGCAGAGAGTTTTGCAGATATTTTTTATAACAATTGTTTCAAAAATGGAATTTTACCAATTGTTCTTCCTGAAAATCAGGTTAAAGAATTATCTGAAGCTGCAAAAAAAAATAAAGAAATAGAGATAGATTTGATCGATCAAAAAATCCATAAAGGAGATAACAGACCTTTTGATTTTGAAATTGAATCATTTAGGAAAGAATGTTTGTTAAATGGTTATGACGATATTGCTCTAACTTTAAAAAAAGATGTAAAAATTAATAGTTTTGAACAAAAGAAAAAAAATCTAACTCCTTGGCTATATTAATGAAAAAAAAACTGCTTATTCTTGCTGGAGACGGAATTGGACCCGAGGTAATGAACGAGGTTAAAAAAATTATTCTTTGGTTTAATAAAAATAGATCTGCTGACTTTGATATTATTGAAGAATTAGCAGGAGGAATTTCTTTTGATAAACATGGTGCTCCAATTACTGACAAAGTAATGGCTATTGCAATCGCAAGTGATGCAGTTTTATTAGGAGCTGTGGGTGGACCAAAGTGGGATAAATTAGAATTTTCAAAAAAACCAGAAAGAGCTTTATTAAGACTTAGAAAAGACTTGGAATTATTTGCAAATTTAAGACCTGCAATTTGTTTTAAAGAACTTGCAAATGCATCAACGTTAAAACCAGAAATTGTCTCTGATTTAGACATTATGATTGTACGAGAACTTACCGGAGGAATTTATTTTGGAAGTCCAAGAGGAGTTGAAAAATTACCCAATGGTGAGAAAAAAGGAACAAATACTCACACTTATACAACAAGTGAAATTCAAAGAGTTTCTAGAGTTGCATTTGAACTTGCGAGAAAAAGAAATAATAAAGTTACTTCGTGTGAAAAATCTAATGTTATGGAGGCAGGTTTGTT
The DNA here is from genome assembly GCA_018658635.1 of Alphaproteobacteria bacterium. Classification (GTDB taxonomy): domain Bacteria; phylum Pseudomonadota; class Alphaproteobacteria; order Pelagibacterales; family Pelagibacteraceae; genus Fontibacterium. Next base: position 20,739 of record JABHUX010000086.1, on the reverse strand, counting down.
ATGGAGAGAAGTAGTGGAAGAATTACACAAAAAAGAATTTCAAGATGTGGAACTTAGTCATATGCTTGCAGATAATTGTGCTATGCAATTAGTAAGAAATCCTAAGCAATTTGATGTGATTGTAACTGATAATTTATTTGGGGATATGCTCTCAGATGAAGCTGGAATGTTAACAGGTTCGCTTGGAATGTTACCTTCGGCATCATTAAGTGGAAAAAATAAAGATGGAAAATTTAAATCAATGTATGAACCTTGTCACGGTTCGGCTCCCGACATTGCAGGTAAAAATATTGCTAATCCACTTGCGTCAATATTAAGTTTTTCTATGGCACTACGTTATTCATTCGATATGGATAAAGACGCCGATATGCTTGATAAAGCAGTCAAAGATGTTCTGAGAGATGGACATCGAACAGCAGATATTATGGAGGTAAGCAAAAATAAAGTTTCAACTTCTCAAATGGGGGATTTGGTTATTTCTAAATTAAAATAGATGAAAGTTAATATAGCGATAGTAGGAAGCACGGGTAACGTTGGAAGAAAAACTGTAGAAGCTTTAGAGAAAAGAAAATTTCCAGTTAATAATTTATATTTATTATCATCAAATCGAAGCGCTGGTAGTTTTATAAAGTTTAAAAATAAAAAAATCAAAGTTCAAAATGTAAAAAATTTTGATTTTAAAAAAGCTCATATTACTTTTTTTTGTGCAGGTTCAAAGCTTGCAAAAATTTTAGCTCCCAAAATTGCTAAGTATTCAACGGTAATAGAACATTCTAAACATTTTAGAATGTTAAAAGATATTCCTTTGATAATTCCAGAAGTTAATGAGTACGCACTTAAAAATTATAGAAAAAAGAATATTATTTCAAATCCAAACTGCTCTACAACGCAACTGGTGTTAGCTCTCAAACCTCTGCATGATAAATTTAAAGTAACTCGGGTTGTCACTTCAACTTATCAGTCTGTATCTGGAGCAGGAAAAGCTTCGATGGAGGAGCTTATTTCTCAAACAAAAGATTATCTAGCTAAGAAAAAGATTAAACCTGTAAAATTTACCAAACAAATAGCATTTAACGTTATACCTCATATTGATGTTTTTATGAAAGATGGTTCCACAAAAGAAGAGTGGAAAATGGAAAATGAGACTAAAAAAATACTAGATAAAAATATTAAAGTAACAGCAACCTGTGTTCGTGTTCCTGTACTTATTTCACATTCTGAAAGCGTAAATGTGGAGCTAAAAAAAAGATTTAATATAAAACAAATTAGATCTATTTTATCAAGAGCACCAGGCTGTAAAGTTATTGACGAACAAAAAAATGGTGGCTATGCAACTCCTGCAGAGTGTGCTGGAAGTTTTCTAACTTATATTTCTAGAATCAGAAAAGACCCCACAAAAAATGCGGTTAATCTATGGGTGGTTTCGGATAATTTATTGAAAGGTGCGGCCTTAAATGGAGTGCAAATAGCGGAGGTTTTAGTTAAAAAGTATATAAAAAATAATTAAAACTTTTTATGGAAAATAATTCTGGTCCGTTATCTCCTCACATCCAGATTTATAAATGGCAGTTTTCTTCCTTACTATCAATTACACATAGAATTACCGGCGTAATTAATGTTACAGGTTTTTTTTTGATTGTTTTATGGATTTTATTTTTATCGCTGGGGCCTGAATATTATAATTTTTATCAAAAATTTCTAAGAACTTTTGTTGGCAAATTTATTCTCGTTGGGTTTACTTGGTCATTTGTTTATCACATGTTTAATGGCATTAGACATCTTGTTTGGGATTTAGGTTATGGGTACGAAATTAAGACCGCAAATCTGTCTGGAATAATTGTTTTATTCCTGTCCATTTTAACAACTTTTTTTATTTGGATTATATAATGAAAAACCATGCTTTAAATAAATGGATAATACAAAGAATAAGTGCGGTCGTATTAATACCTCTGTTATTATTTTTTTTATATTCTTTGGTTAATTTAGTTAATCAAGATTATACTGGGGCATTAGATGCATTTGATAATTATCTATCAATAATTGTTTTTACTTTATTTTTAATATTTTCAGGCTTGCATTTGAAATTGGGGCTTAATGAAATTATCGAAGACTATATTCAAGATGAAAGTATAAAAGCTACTTTGAATAAAGTTATAATTTTATACGCAGCTGTACTTCCTATTGTTGGCATTATATCATTAATAACAATTATTTTATGAGTACTTACCCAATCATTGATCACGAATATGATGTTATTGTTGTAGGCGCTGGTGGCTCAGGATTAAGAGCAGCTGTTGGATTGGCTGAAGCTGGACTTAAAACAGCTTGTATTTCAAAAGTATTTCCAACAAGAAGTCATACAGCTGCTGCACAAGGCGGAATTTCTGCTGCACTAGGAAATATGTCAGAAGACGATTGGCGTTGGCACATGTATGACACAGTAAAAGGCGCCGATTGGTTAGGTGATCAAGACGCTATTGAATATTTATGTAAAGAAGCTCCAAGAGCAGTTATTGAACTTGAAAAATATGGAGTTCCCTTTAGCAGAACTGAAGAGGGAAAAATTTACCAAAGACCCTTTGGAGGAATGACCGCCAACTATGGAAATGGTATTGCCCAAAGAACTTGCGCTGCTGCAGACAGAACGGGACATGCAATCCTTCATACGCTTTATGGTCAGGCACTTAAAAAAAATACTGAATTTTTTATAGAATATTTTGCATTAGATTTATTAATGCATAATGGGAAATGTCATGGGGTGACTGCTTGGAATCTACAAGACGGAACCATTCATCGTTTCAGAGCTAACATGACAATCTTAGCAACCGGTGGCTATGGAAGAGCATATTTTTCAGCAACTTCAGCACATACTTGCACAGGAGACGGCAATGCAATGGTTTTAAGAGCGGGCTTACCATTGCAAGATATGGAATTTATTCAATTCCATCCAACAGGAATTTATGGAGCGGGATGTTTAATTACTGAAGGCTCTCGAGGAGAAGGTGGATTTTTAGTTAATTCTGAAGGAGAAAGATTTATGGAACGATATGCTCCTTCAGCAAAAGATCTTGCATCAAGAGATGTAGTTTCAAGATCTATGACAATTGAAATTAACGAAGGCAGAGGAGTTGGTAAGAACAAAGATCACATTTATCTTCATTTAAACCACTTAGATCCAAAAGTTTTACATGAAAGACTTCCTGGAATCTCTGAATCTGCAAAAATTTTTGCTGGCGTAGATGTAACAAAACAACCAATACCTGTTGTTCCAACGGTTCATTATAATATGGGAGGGATTCCTGCTAATTATTATGGTGAAGTAGTATCGAAAACTGAAAATGGAAAAGATGTAATTGTGCCTGGCTTAATGGCAGTTGGTGAAGCAGCCTGTGTTTCAGTTCATGGCGCTAATAGATTAGGATCTAATTCATTAATTGATCTAGTGGTATTTGGTAGAGCTGCAGCTATGAGAGCTGCAACAATTGTAAAACCAAATTCTAAACATGAAATAATTCCTGAAAGTGAAACGCAAAAATCAATTTCAAGATTTGATAAATTGAGAAATTCAAACGGTGGAACCCCAACCTCTGTGCTCAGAGATAAAATGCAAAGAACAATGCAAAAAAATTGCGCAGTATTCAGAGACGCTAAAATTTTAAAAGAAGGCATGGAAGAAATTAAAAAACCATTGCAAGGAATGGAGGATATTTCAGTTTCAGATAAATCTTTAATCTTTAATACAGATTTAATAGAAACTTTAGAGTTTGATAATTTAATAAGACAATCCCTTGTTACAATGGGATCTGCTGAGAATAGAAAAGAAAGTAGAGGAGCACATTCTAGAGAAGATTTTAAAGATAGAGATGATGAAAATTGGATGAAACATACGCTGGCTTGGCAAGATGGTGAGAAAGTAAAAATAGACTACAGAAATGTACATAATTTTACTTTAACTAATGAAGTTCAATATTTTCCACCGAAAGCGAGAGTATATTAATGGTTCAATTTGCATTGCCAAAAGATTCAAAAGTTATTGAAGGAAAATTTTTTAAGGACAAAACTAATGGAAAAAATTTAAGGAAAGTTAAAATTTATCGATGGGATCCTGAGACAAAACAAAATCCTCGACTAGACACTTATGAAGTTAACATGGATGAGTGCGGACCAATGGTTCTTGATGTTCTTATCAAGATTAAAAATGAAATTGATACCACATTAACTTTTAGAAGATCTTGCAGAGAAGGCGTTTGCGGTTCTTGTGCCATGAATATTGATGGGGTAAATGGACTTGCTTGTACAAAATCAGCATTAGATATTAAAGATGAAATAAAAGTTTATCCGCTTCCCCATATGCCAGTGATTAAAGACTTGGTTCCAAATTTAAATCAACTTTATAAACAATATCAGTCCATTGAGCCTTGGTTGCAGGTTGAGAAAAAAAGTGAGGTGGGTGATAAAGAAATATATCAATCAAAACAAGATCGAGAAAAATTAGATGGGCTTTACGAATGTATTATGTGTGCATGTTGCTCAACCTCTTGTCCAAGCTACTGGTGGAATGGTGAAAAATATTTAGGGCCAGCTGTATTATTACAGGCTTATAGATGGATTATAGATAGCAGAGACGAAGAGAGAGTTAAAAGATTAAAAAAAGTTGCAGACGAACTTAAACTTTTTAGATGCCATACAATCATGAACTGTACTAACAGTTGTCCAAAAGGATTGAATCCAGCAAAAGCAATCGGTTCAATAAAAAAAATGTTAGTTCAGCATAGTAAAGATCTCTAATTTTTTAACTTCATTATTTGACAGCCTAATTGTGTCCCTATATTTTCTTATTAATTTAAATGAAAATTATAGAACATTTTGTTAACGGAAAATCCTTTTCTGGTAATTCAAAAAGAACTTCTGATGTATTTAATCCGGCCACAGGAGAAGTTTCTGCAAAAGTAAATTTAGCTACAAAAAAAGACGTTGATGATGCAGTAGAGATTGCAAGCAAAGCATTTATAAAATGGTCTCAAGTTCCACCATTACAAAGAGCAAGAATTTTATTTAAATTTAAAGATTTAATAGAAAAAAATTCAGACGAACTTACAAAAATAATTGTTTCAGAGCACGGCAAAGTTTATGACGATGCCAAAGGGTCTCTAACTAGAGGTTTGGAGGTTGTTGAATTTGCATGTGGAATTCCACATTTATTAAAAGGCGAGTTTACAGAAAATGTTGGAACTAATGTTGATAGTTGGTCGATAAGACAACCACTAGGGGTTTGCGCTGGCATTACTCCTTTTAATTTTCCAGCAATGGTTCCAATGTGGATGTTTCCATTAGCAATTGCATGTGGAAATACTTTTATTTTAAAACCATCTGAAAAAGATCCAAGTTGTCCTTTGAAATTAGCAGAATTATTAAAAGAAGCAGGCTTACCAGATGGTGTCTTTAACGTTGTAAATGGGGACAAAGAATCCGTCGACGCACTACTTTCAAATCCAAATGTTAGCGCAATTAGTTTTGTAGGCTCAACTCCTATAGCTAAATATATTTACGAAACTGCAGCAAAATTTGAAAAAAGAGTTCAGGCATTAGGAGGTGCTAAAAATCACTGTGTTGTAATGCCTGATGCAGATTTAGATCAAGCGGTTGCAGGATTGATGGGTGCTGCATACGGCTCAGCAGGTGAGAGATGTATGGCTCAATCTGTAGCAGTAGCAGTTGGAAATATTGGAGATGAATTAGTAAATAAACTTACAAAAGAAGTTAATAATTTAAGAGTAGGTCCTGGACTTGATAAAGGAATGGATATGGGACCATTAATTACAGCTCAACATTTAGAAAAAGTTACAAATTATATCGATATTGGAGTTAAAGAAGGCGCCAAATTAGTTGCAGATGGAAGAAAAATTAAAAAACCACAAGGTTATGAAAAAGGTTTTTATTTAGGTGGTTGTTTATTTGATCATGTAAAAGAAAATATGAGAATTTATAAAGAAGAAATATTTGGACCAGTGCTTTCTGTTGTAAGAGCAAAAAATTTTAATGAGGCTGTAGATTTAATTAATAATCACGAATTTGGTAATGGAGTAAGTATTTTTACAAGAGATGGTGATAGCGCTAGAACATTTTCAAGTCATATTAAGGTTGGAATGGTTGGTATAAATATTCCAATTCCCGTACCTATGGCTTTTCATAGTTTTGGTGGTTGGAAAAGGTCTTTATTTGGCGATCAACATGTTCATGGAATGGAAGGGGTTAGGTTTTATACTAAATTAAAAACTATTACTTCAAGATGGCCTTCTGGTATAAAAACCAATTCAAGTTTTACAATGCCCACAATGAGTTAATTGAATGAGAAAAAAAATATCACTTATAGGATCAGGACAAATCGGGGGAACACTAGCACATTTAATTTCTTTAAAAGAATTAGGAGACGTCGTTATTTTTGATATTGCTGCAGGATTGCCTGATGGAAAATCTTTAGATATAGCCCAGTCCGGAGCTGTTGAACGTTTTAATGCAAACCTTAAAGGCACAACAAGTTATTCTGATATTGTAAATTCAGATGTAATTATTGTAACTGCGGGCGTTCCAAGAAAAGAAGGAATGAGCAGAGATGATCTTCTAGGAATTAATTCCAAAGTAATGAAACAAGTTGGTGAGGGAATTAAAAGGTATTCCCCAAATGCATTTGTAATTTGTATCACTAATCCATTAGATGTTATGGTTTTAGCATTACAAAAATATTCAGGTCTTCCAGCTGAAAAAGTAGTTGGTATGGCAGGAGTTTTAGACTCCTCTCGTTTTAGATTATTTTTGTCTGAAGAATTTAAAGTTTCTATTGAAGATGTAACAGCTTTTGTTTTAGGAGGTCATGGAGATACAATGGTTCCGCTTGCTAGATATTCTACAGTTGCAGGAATACCAATTCCAGACTTGATAGAAATGAAATGGTCTACCAAAGAAAGAATAGAAAAAATTATACAAAGAACTCGAGACGGAGGAGCTGAAATAGTTAAACTATTAAAAACCGGCTCTGCTTATTATGCGCCCGCAAGCTCAGCTATTGAAATGGCCGAAGCATTTTTAAAAGATAAAAAGAAAATCTTACCATGTGCTGTTTATTTAGATGGAGAATATGGAGTTGATGATCTTTATGTGGGTGTACCCGTTATAATAGGCGCAAAAGGAGTTGAAAAAATTATTGAGATTAAATTTAATCCTGAAGAAAAAAATATGTTTTTAAAATCTGTGGATTCAGTTAAAAAATTAACTCAAGATCTTTTTAAGCTTGACCCAGAAGTTGCTAAAATCAAAACCGTTAAGCCAAAGTATTAGTCTTTCATGAATATACATGAGTATCAGGCAAAGGAGCTACTAAAGAAATTTGGCGCTCCAGTTTCAAAAGGTGTAATTATTTTTAATTTAAATGAAATTGACGAAAAAATTAAACAGTTAAATAGTAAAATGTATGTAGTGAAAGCACAAATACATGCAGGAGGAAGAGGAAAGGCGGGTGGCGTAAAATTAGTAAAAAATATCGATGAATTAAAGGAAAAATGTAAAGATTTACTTGGAAAAGTTCTTGTTACACATCAAACAGGACCCCAAGGAAAAGAAGTAAAAAGACTGTACATAGAAGAAGCCTCAGATATCAAAAAAGAATTTTATCTATCGTGCTTGGTAGATAGAGCATCTTCAAAAATTGCATTTATTTCTAGTGCTGAAGGAGGAATGGATGTTGAAGAGGTTGCAGACAAAACTCCTGAGAAAATTATTACAACACGTGTTTCGCTATCTGCAAAATTGAAAGAAGAGGATCTAGAGTCAATTGTAAAGCCTTACAATCTTAGCGGAGATCAAAAAAATCAGGCAAAAAAAGTTGCTCAGTCTTTATATGATACGTTGGTTAATACAGATGGAAGTTTAATTGAGGTTAATCCTTTAATTCTTACAATGAAAGACCAAATTAAGTGTCTTGATGCAAAAATAAGTTTTGATGATAACGCTCTTTTTAGACATCCTGAAATTAAAGAACTAAGAGATCTAAATGAAGAGGATCCAATGGAAACTGAAGCTAGTAAATATGAATTAGCTTACATTAAATTAGATGGAAAAATTGGTTGCATGGTGAATGGCGCTGGACTTGCAATGGCAACTATGGATATCATAAAACTTTATGGATCAGAGCCAGCAAACTTCTTAGATGTGGGTGGTGGAGCTACAAAAGAAAAAGTATCCGCGGCATTTAAAATTATTTTATCAGATAAAAATGTTGAAGGAATTTTAATAAATATTTTTGGCGGAATTATGCGTTGTGATATTATTGCGCAAGGAGTTGTTGAGGCTGCAAAAGAAGTTGATCTTAAAGTTCCTCTTGTTGTTAGATTAGCAGGAACAAAAGTTAATGAAGGTAAAGAAATTCTAAAAAAGTCTGGCTTAGCAGTTATTTCTGCTGACAATTTGTCAGAGGCAGCAAAGAAAATTGTGGAGGCTACATCTTAATATGTCTATTTTGGTAAATAAAAAAACCAAAGTTATTTGCCAGGGCTTTACAGGAAAGCACGGAACGTTTCATTCTGAGCAAGCACTTGCATATGGAACAAATTTAGTTGGAGGAATTACTCCTAAAAAAGGCGGTCAAACTCATTTAGGACTGCCAGTTTTTAATACAGTTGCGGAAGCTGTTGACAAGGTAAAGCCTGATGCGACTATGATTTATGTTCCAGCACCTTATGCAGCTGCAGCAATTGTTGAGGCACTTGATAACGAAATACCTTTAATTGTTTGTATCACAGAAGGTATTCCAGTTTTAGATATGATTAAAGTTAAGGAAAAATTAATTAAGTCTAAAAGCAGATTAATAGGACCAAACTGTCCAGGAATTATTACACCAGATGAATGTAAAATTGGAATTATGCCAGGGCATATTCATAAAAAAGGATCAGTCGGAATTGTATCAAGATCAGGAACTTTAACGTACGAGGCAGTTGCACAAACTACGGCTTTAGGATTAGGACAGTCGACTTGCATAGGAATAGGCGGAGATCCTATTAATGGGACCAACTTTATTGATTGTTTAGATCTATTTTTAAAAGATGAAGAAACAAAATCAATTATCATGATAGGAGAGATTGGTGGTAGTGCTGAAGAAGAAGGCGCTGAATTTATTAAGTCTTCAAAAATTAAGAAACCAGTTGTGGGATTTATTGCAGGTGTAACAGCACCTCCAGGAAGAAGAATGGGGCATGCAGGAGCTATTATTTCTGGTGGAAAAGGACTGGCCCAAAATAAGATAGAAATAATGAAATCTTGTGGCATAACAGTTGCAAATTCACCAGCAGATATTGGTAAAACTTTATTTGACAAACTTAAGACTTAATATTTTATTACGAATATAAAATTAGATGTCCTCACAAGAAAGTAATATTATTTTTAAAAAAACTTCCTTTTTATCAGGAACAAACTCTTCTTATATTGAAAAACTCTACGCCAAGTATGTAGATAGTCCCGCAAGTATTCCAGATAGTTGGAGACAATTTTTTGAAGGTCTGGGTGATTTAAAAGATGACATTGTAGATAATCAAGGGCCTAGCTGGGCTCCAAAAAATATTAAACATATCTCTAATGGAGATTTAGATGTTTATGAAAAATATCTTCCTACAAATTTAAATGGAAATTCAATTGAAAAAAAAATAACAGAAATAAATGAAACCCTATCAAGTGATGAAAGAGTAGATGTAGAAAGGTCCACTATTGATTCTGTTAGAGCAATAATGATGATTAGAGCTTATAGAATAAGAGGACATTTAATTGCTGATTTAGATCCTCTTCAACTTCAAGAAAAAAACTATCATCCAGAACTTAATCCAGAAACATATGGTTTTAAAAAAGAAGACAGAAATAGAAAAATATTTTTAGATAAAGTCTTAGGTTTTCAATATGCAACTGTTAACGAGATATTAGAAATTCTATTAAAAACTTATTGCGCAAAAATAGGAATAGAATTTATGCACATGTCAGATCCAGAAGAAAAAAAATGGATCCAGGAAAGAATTGAAGGAAAAGGCAAGGAAGCAAACTTTACTCTCGAGGGAAAAAAAGCCATTTTTAAAAAATTAGTCGAGGCAGAAGGATTTGAAAAATATTGTCATACTAAATTTGTTGGGACAAAAAGATTTGGCTTGGATGGTTGTGAATCTTTAATTCCTGCACTTGAGCAAATTATTAAAGTGGGAGGAAACTCAGGAGTAAAAGAAATCAAAATTGGAATGCCACATAGAGGTAGATTAAATATTCTTGCCAACGTTATTCAAAAACCTTTTAAAAAGATATTTAAAGAATTTTCAGGAGATCTAGGAACAGATACAGCTGGTGTTTCGGGCGATGTTAAATATCACTTGGGAGCATCTGCAGACAGGGATTTTAACGGAAATAATGTTCATGTAAGTCTGACCGCAAACCCTTCTCATCTTGAGGCGGTTAATCCTGTAGTTTTAGGACAAACAAGAGCTAAACAATTTTTTCATAATGATCCGCAAAGAATAAAAGTGATTCCAGTTCTTTTACATGGTGACGCGGCATTTGCAGGTCAGGGAATTGTTGCCGAATGTTTCGCTATGTCTGGTTTGAAAGGACACAACACTGGTGGTACTATTCATATTATTGTTAATAATCAAATTGGTTTTACGACCAGCCCTTCGTTTGCAAGATCTTCACCCTATCCGTCTGAAGTAGCTAAAATGGTTCAGGCTCCAATATTTCATGTAAATGGAGATGATCCAGAGTCTGTTGTTTATTGTGCAAGAATTGCAACAGAATATAGACAAAAATTCAAAAGAGACGTTGTTATAGATATTATTTGTTACCGAAGATTTGGTCATAATGAGGGAGACGAACCTTCTTTTACGCAGCCCTTAATGTATAAAAAAATTAAATCTCAAGATTCAACCCTTAAAATCTATGGTGACCAACTTATTCAAGAGGGTATTTTAAGAAATGACGAATTTCAAAAAGAAAAAGATAATTTTAAAAATTTTTTAGATGCAGAGTTTGAAGCATCAAAGAGTTATATTTCAAATAAGATAGACTGGTTCTCAGGAAGTTGGTCAAAATTCACAACTGAAATTGGCTCTGACCGCAGAGGTGTCACAGGGGTCGATTTAGAATTAATTTATCAGGCCGGAGAAAAGATTTCTCGACTCCCAGAAAATTTAAACTTTCACTCAACAATAAAAAGACTTTTTGAAGCCAAGAAAAAAATGTTTGAAACCGGCAAAGGTTTTGACTGGGCGACAGCTGAAAGTTTAGCCTTTGGAACATTACTGATAGAAGGTTACCCAGTAAGATTTGTAGGACAAGATTCATCACGAGGAACTTTTAGTCAAAGGCACGCTTGTATTCTTGATCAAGATACTGGAGAAAAATACTATCCTTTAAAAAATCTTACTTCAAAACAAGCTCAATTTGAAATTATTGATAGTTTTCTTTCCGAGTTTGGTGTTTTGGGGTTTGAGTATGGATATTCAGTGTCATCACCCGAGACACTAGTTTTATGGGAAGCCCAATTTGGTGATTTCGCAAATGGAGCTCAAATAATAATAGATCAGTTTATCACTTCTGGAGAAAAAAAATGGACTCGAGCAAGTGGTCTAGTGATGCTTCTGCCGCATGGTTATGAAGGACAGGGACCAGAACATTCTTCAGCGAGAATTGAAAGATATCTCCAATCTTGTGCTCAAGAAAATTTACAAGTAGTTAATTGTACTACACCTGCTAATTATTTTCATTTATTAAGAAGACAAATACATAGAAAATTTAGAAAACCACTTATAGTATTTTCTCCAAAATCTTTATTACGACACAAAAAATGCGTTTCTGAGATTGAAGATTTTTTACCAGAAAATTCTTTTCATAGAATATTGCCAGATCATGCAGATTTTCCAGAATATAATTTAATTAAATTAGTAAATGATGAAGAAATTAAGCGCGTTGTTCTTTGTTCTGGAAAAGTTTATTTTGATATTTCTGAAAAAAGAGAAATTATAAGAAATCCTAAAGTTCAATTATTAAGAATTGAGCAGTTATATCCATTCCCAGTAAAAAAATTAGCCGTTTTTTTAAAAAGATTTAAAAATGCCGATGAATTTATTTGGTGCCAAGAAGAGCCAGAAAATATGGGTGCTTGGAGTTTTGTTGAAAAGTATATCAATTGGACGTTAGATTCAATTGGCGCCAAATCCAAAACAGTACAGTATGTTGGCAGAAAACCTTCAGCTTCAACGGCTACCGGATATTTGAAAAAACATGTACAACAGCAGGACGAAATAATATCAAAAGTGCTTTTATAGAATAATGCCAAAAGATTTAGTAGTTCCAACGCTAGGTGAATCAGTAACCGAAGCCACGGTTTCCAAGTGGCTTAAACAGGTTGGTGATCCAGTAAAAGCAGATGAGCCAGTTGTTGAATTAGAAACAGATAAAGTTAGCGTGGCAGTTCCTTCTCCAGAAACAGGCGTTTTGTCTGAAATTAAAATTCAAACTGGTAGCACAGTCAATGTTGGGGCGGTTTTGGGTTCTGTAGAAGCAGGAACTGCAAGTATAGCAAAAAAAGAACCCGTTAAAACATCAGAGTCAATAAAACCAAAGATAGCCGAAGTTCTTACAAGTAAAAAAGAAATATTATCACCTGCAGTAAAAAGAATAGTAGAGGAAAAAAGAATTGATATTAGCACTATAAGTGGATCAGGAAGAGATGGAAGAATTTTAAAAGGAGATTTATTAGAATCTATGGGATTATCTTCTGCTCCCTCCGCTGCAAGAGCCACTAAGGGAGATGAAGAGCGAGTTAAAATGACTCGACTAAGAGCAACTATTGCTAAGAGATTAAAAGAAGCACAAAATAATGCAGCGATGCTTACGACATTCAATGAAATTGATATGTCGAGAATTATTGAAATGAGAGCTGAATATAAAGACGGTTTTCAGAAGAAATACGGAGTTAAATTAGGATTCATGTCATTTTTTGTAAGATCTTGTGTTGAAGCTTTAAAAGCTTTTCCAATTATTAATGCAGAAATTCAACAAGATGAAATTGTTTACAAAAATTATTACAACATTGGTGTTGCTGTCGGAACGGAGAAAGGATTAGTCGTTCCAGTTGTTAGAGATGCGGATGAATTATCATTTGCAGATATTGAAAAACAAATTATTACCCTAGGCGAAAAAGCAAAAACAGGACAATTGTCTATTGAAGAACTTCAGGGTGGAACTTTTACAATTACGAATGGTGGAATTTATGGTTCGATGTTATCGACGCCAATACTTAATCCTCCACAATCAGGAGTATTAGGGATGCATAATATTGTTCAGCGAGCAGTTGTTGTTGAAGGAAAAGTTGAAGTTAGGCCTATTATGTATCTGGCTCTATCTTATGATCACAGAATTATTGATGGAAAAGATGCCGTATCATTCCTGGTTAGAGTAAAAGAATATTTAGAGGACCCAAGAAGACTTTTTTTAAATTTATAATTCATGGAAGACTTTGATTTTTTAGTTATAGGTGGAGGTCCAGGAGGATATGTCGGAGCAATCAGAGCCGCACAGCTAGGATTAAAGACTGCATGCATTGAATCCAGAGGAACGTTAGGTGGCACTTGTCTTAATATTGGATGTATACCTTCTAAAGCTTTATTGCATTCATCAGATCTTTATAAGAAAGCAAAAACTGAATTTAAAAATATAGGTATAAATATTAACGAACCATCGTTAGATCTTGCAAAAATGATGAGTCATAAAGCAAAAGGTGTAGAAGGACTTACTAAGGGAATAGAATTTTTATTTAAAAAAAATAAAGTTACTTACATTAAAGGCTTTGGATCTTTTAAAGATAAAAATACAATTTCAGTTACTGACCAGTCTAATAATAAAAAAGATTATAAATTCAAAAATGCAATTATAGCAACTGGCTCTGTTCCAATTTCTCTTCCAGATATAGAAATTGATGAAAAAATAATAGTGTCTTCAACAGGAGCATTAAATTTAACTTCTGTGCCAAAAAAACTTGTAGTTATTGGAGCTGGTTACATCGGATTAGAAATGGGTTCTGTTTGGCTAAGATTAGGATCGGAAGTTCAAGTTGTAGAGTACTTAGACCATATAACTCCAGGCATGGATAGAGAAGTATCAGACGCTTTTTTAAAAATATTACAAAAACAAGGAATGCAATTTAATTTATCAACAAAAGTAATTGGAGTTAAAAAAAATAAAAATGGTGCAACTATTACAGTTGAGAAGAACGGCGCTAAAAGCGAAATTGATTGTGATGTCGTATTAATGTCGGTTGGAAGAAAACCTAATACCACAGGGTTAAACCTTGATAAAATTGGAGCAAAGGTAGATTCAAAAGGAAGAGTTGAAGTAGATCATAAATATAAAACTAATTTAGATAATATTTATGCAATTGGAGATGTAATTGTTGGTCCTATGTTAGCGCACAAAGCTGAAGAAGAAGGAATTGCAGTTGCAGAGTTACTTAGTGGAAAATATGGACATGTAAATTATGATGTCATTCCTGGTGTTATTTATACTTCACCAGAAGTTGCTTCAGTTGGCAAAACAGAAGAGCAGTTAAAAGAGCAAAAAATATCTTATAAAGTTGGCAAATTTCCTTTTGCAGCAAATGCTAGAGCAAAAATTAATGATGAAGGAGATGGTTTTGTTAAAATTTTATCTGATGAAAAAACAGATAGAGTTGTAGGTGTACATATGATCGGACCAGACGTTGGTAATATGATCGGAGAAATGGCTTTGGCTATGGAGTTTGGTGCAAGTGCCGAAGATATAGCAAGAACATGTCATGCTCATCCTACTTTAGCTGAAGCAATTAAAGAGGCTGCTTTAGCAGTTGATAAAAGAGCTATCCACTTTTAAGTTAAAATCTTCATTCCTGATTTTTTCCAATCAGCAGTAAAAATATCTACACCCTTATCTGTAAGAGGATGTTTGTGAAGTTCTTTAAAAATTTTAACAGGGACCGTAGCAACATCAGAACCGATAGCCGCAACAGCATTAAAATGTTCAACAGATCTAATAGACGCTGATAAAATTTTTGTTTTTATATTTTTGTAGTTACTAAAAACTTTTTTTATATCTTCTATAAGCTGAATACCGTTTTCTCCAATATCATCTAATCTTCCAATGAAAGGGGAAACATAAGCTGCCCCAGCTTTTGCAGCAAGCAAAGCCTGGGATGTAGAAAAACATAAGGTAACATTTACTTTAATTTTTTTCGCCGAAAGCATACTGCACACTTGCAAACCATTCCAAGTTAATGGAACTTTAATTATAATATTTTTTGCAATTTTTCTTAGAACATCAGCCTCTTTTAACATTGAAGGAACATCCGGAGCTGTTACTTCGGCGCTTACCGGTCCTTTTATTTCGCCACATATATCTTTTAATAAAATTTTAAAATCAGTATTTGCACTCGCAAGTAGAGAGGGATTTGTTGTGATGCCGTCTATTAAATTAGCTTTGTTTAATCCTCTAATTTCTTTAATATCTGATGAGTCTAGAAAAATTTCCATGGATTTAGATTATAAAATTTATAGTAAGAAATAAACAATTAATAGAATTTTTTGATGACTTTAGATGTACTACTGCCATTAAAATTTGACCATCCTTTTACCTATAATGTTCCAAAAGATATTAGTGTGAAAGTTGGGGACTTTGTTTTAGTTCCCTTTCAAAATAAAGATATTGTAGGGATTGTTTGGGGTAAAAGTGGCCCGATTAAGGCCTCAATCAAAATTAAAGATATTAAAAAAAGATTTGATTTCGTGTTTTTATCTAAAGATACTTTAATTTTCTTAGAAAAATTTTCTCGATATAACTTAGTCGATTTAGGCATTGCTTTAAAATTATTTATTTTTCAAAAGGCTTTTAAAGAAATATCTATAAAAAAAAAATCAGAAGAATATTTTGAAGAATATTCATTAAAAAAAAATATTAGTTTTGATGCAAGCCAGAAGAAAGCTATTAAGATTTTAGACGACCAAATTTTTTTCGATAAATTTTCAACAGTTTTATTACATGGAATTACAGGATCAGGAAAAACATTAATATATTTTAAAAAAATACAAGATTTTTTGGAAAAAGGGTATCAGGTTTTAGTGTTACTTCCAGAAATTGCATTAACAACTCAAATTAAAGAAAGATTCAAAGAGTATTTTGGCAATTACCCTGCATTATGGCACTCAGATATTTCTGAAAAAAATAAAAGATTAATTTGGAGCGGAATTGCTAGTCACAATATTAATTTAGTTTTAGGTGCCAGATCGTCTTTATTCCTCCCTTTTAAAAAGTTAGGTTTAATTATTATAGATGAGGAGCATGATCAATCTTACAAGCAAGAAGATCAAATAATTTACAATGCTAGAGACATGGCTGTGTTAATGGCGTCTATAAAAAAAATATCAGTTATTTTAGTTTCAGCAACACCTTCTCTCGAAACTTACTACAATACAATAAATAAAAAATTTTCTTACATTAGTTTAGATAAAAGATATGGCGATGCTCAATTACCAGAAGTTAAATTTGTAGATTTAAAAAAAAATCCTCCTCTTAAATCTAAATTTATTTCACCTTCTATTATTCCAGAACTTAAAAATATTTTAGACAAAGGAAACCAAATTTTATTTTTTTTAAACAGAAGAGGATATTCAACATTTGTTATTTGCTCAAAGTGTGGGTATCGTTTTAATTGTCCTCATTGCTCAGTTTCATTAATTTATCATAAAGAAACTAATAAATTAATTTGTCACTATTGTGATCACGAAGCATCATTAGAAAGAAAATGTAAAGAAGGAGGTGATTGTAAATTTTCTTTTTATGGTCTAGGTGTTGAAAAAATATTTGAGGAAGTTAAGGAAATTTTTCCTAATAAAAGAATTGAATTATTTTCAAGTGATTTTATTCATAATGATGATAATACGAAAAAAATTTTTGAGGGTATTGAAGATGGAAAAATTAACATCATTGTTGGAACTCAGTTAATCTCAAAAGGTTTTCATTTTCCAAAGTTAAATTGTATCGTTATTGTTAATTCTGATGTTAATTTTTTAGGAAATGATATTCGCAGTTCAGAAAAAACATATCAATTAATGAATCAGCTTAGCGGTAGAGCTGGAAGAGAAGTTAAAAACTCAACTGTATATCTTCAAACCTTTGAACCAGAAAATCAAACATTAAAGTCAATATGTGATCAGAATATTTTAACTTTTTACGAAAATGAAATTAGTTTTAGAGAAAAATCTAATCTACCTCCGTTTACAAAGCTCATTGCTTTTATCATTTCAGGAAAAAACAGATTTGATGTTGATGAGTGTGCAAGAATTTTAAAAAATAAAATTCCTACAATGAAAGATACTTTATTACTGGGTCCGGTAAGCGCTTCTATTTCGCTTATAAAGGGAAAATATCGTTCTAGGTTATTATTAAAATATCCTCAAGAAGTATTTCCACAAAAATTTTTAAAAGATTGGTTAAAAACTATTAAAATTAAAAAAAATATTTCACTAACTGTAGACGTTGATCCAATAAACTTTAAATAATTTTAAAAAAGTACAAAATATCACACTTGATAAGTGCAACTTCGCATGTTACGAAATCTTTTTTCTTTTAAAGTAAACAATAAAAAACCGATGAAGAATTTTAGTGAAACGCAAAGATATGCCAAAGCGGTATATAGACTTGCCCATGAATCTAAAAGTTTAGATGTTCTTGAAAAAGATTTTTTAAAATTAAGAGAAATATTGTCTCAAAGTGCAGACTTAAAAAAGTTTATTAAAAATCCCACTCATAAATACTCTATTATTAATAATGTTATTGACGCTTTGTCTAAGCAATTTTTTTTTTCAGATTTATTTTCAAGATTTTTAAAAGTTTTAAATAAGAATAGACGATTTTTCTTTGTAGAAAAAATAGTAAACAATTTTTTTGATCTATTATTAAATGAAAGAGGAGAAATTTTAGCAACCTTGAAATTATCCCATGCAATCTCAGACAGTGAAAAAGTTGATATAGCTAAAAAATTAGATGATATTCTAAAGAAAAAAATTAATATTTCGTTTTCAGTTGATGAATCTTTATTAGTTGGTTCTATTCTCCAAATTGGGAGTACAATGATTGATACCTCCGCAAATACAAGATTAAATAATTTATTGAATAAGTAAAAATGAAGATTAATCCTTCCGAAATTACTAATATTTTAAAAGATCAAATAAAAAATTTTGGTGCCGAAGTTGAAGTTTCAGAAGTTGGCCAAGTTTTGACAGTAGGAGATGGTATAGCCAGAGTTTACGGATTAGACAATGTACAAGCTGGAGAGATGGTTCAATTCTCTGAAGGTACAAAAGGTATGGCCTTAAACCTTGAAACCGAAAATGTTGGAGTGGTTATTTTCGGAGATGACTCAAAAATTAAAGAAGGAGATATAGTAAAGAGAACAGGATCAATCGTTGACGTTGCAGTTGGCAAATCTTTATTAGGTCGAGTTGTTGATGGACTAGGAAATCCAATAGATGGCAAAGGACCACTCGATAAGAATGCAGAAAGAAAAAGAGTTGAAATTAAAGCTCCTGGAATTATTCCAAGAAAATCAGTTAATGAACCGATGCAGACAGGATTAAAAGCTATTGATAGCTTAATTCCAGTTGGAAGAGGACAAAGGGAATTAATTATTGGGGATAGGCAAACTGGAAAAACAGCAATTGCCATTGATACAATTATCAATCAAAAAGAGATTAATAAATCTAATGATGAAAGTAAAAAGCTTTATTGTATTTATGTCGCGATTGGACAAAAAAGATCCAGTGTTGCTCAAATCGTAAAAACTTTAGAAGAAGCCGGAGCATTAGAATATACAATTGTTGTTGCGGCCACAGCATCCGATCCTGCGCCATTGCAATTTTTAGCTCCTTATACCGGATGTACAATGGGCGAATATTTTAGAGACAATGGAATGCACGCTCTTATTATTTATGATGACTTATCAAAACAGGCCGTTGCTTATAGACAAATGTCATTGCTTTTACGCAGACCTCCAGGACGAGAAGCATTCCCAGGAGATGTATTTTATCTTCACAGCAGACTGCTTGAGAGAGCTGCAAAATTGAATGATAAGTATGGTGGGGGTTCTTTAACAGCTCTACCAATTATCGAAACACAAGCAAGCGATGTTTCGGCTTATATACCAACAAACGTTATTTCTATTACTGATGGACAAATATTTTTAGAAACAGAATTATTTTATAAAGGAGTTAGACCGGCAGTTAACGTTGGTATTTCAGTATCGAGGGTTGGATCTGCAGCACAAATAAAGGCTATGAAACAAGTTTCAGGATCGATCAAACTTGAATTAGCTCAATATAGAGAAATGGCGGCATTTGCACAGTTTGGATCTGATTTAGATCCTGCTACACAAAAATTATTAAATCGTGGTTCCAAACTAACGGAATTATTGAAACAAGATCAATATTCACCTTTGACTGTAGAAGAACAAGTAGTTTCAATTTTTTCAGGCGTTAAAGGATTTTTAGATAACGTTGAACTTAATCAAATAAAATCTTTTGAAAAAAAACTTTTAGCCAAAATCAAATCTGAAGCTCCAGATATTTTAATAAATATTAAATCTTCTGGAAAAATGGATGAAGCGACTGAAGAAAAATTAAAGAATTTTATAGGTGATTTTAAGAAAGGTTTTCAAAAATAATGGCCAGTTTAAAATTTTTAAGAAATAGAATTACTAGCGTTAAATCAACGCAAAAAATAACTAAAGCAATGAAAATGGTTGCTGCAGCTAAGCTTAGAAAAGCACAACAAAATGCTGAAAACGCTAGACCTTATTCTGAAAAATTAAACTCTATTATATTAAATCTAAAAAATTCAGTTAATGACATAGACTCAGCACCAAAATTATTAGTGGGCAATCAAAAAGAAGAAACACATTTATGTGTTGTATTAAGTTCTGACCGAGGTTTATGTGGTGGTTTTAATACAAATATCTGCAGAAAAGCAAAAATATTTTTTGAAAAAGTTATTGAACAAAATAAAAAATTAAAAATCATAGTTGCAGGAAGTAAAGCAAATGATCAGCTAAGAAGAAAGTATAGCCAATATATTATTGATAAAATAAGTTTAAAAGATGAAAAAGTTATCTCCTTTGCTAAAGCACAAGAAATCACAGATAAGATTTTAAATTTATTTACCAGAAATGAATTTGACACTTGTACTTTGTTTTTTAATAAATTTAAGAGTGTTATTTTGCAAATCCCACAAGCTCAACAATTAATACCAGTTTCAATCAATGAAAAATTAGATCGAGAAAATAAAAATAATAGTCAGTATGAATACGAGCCAGAAGAAAATGAAATCTTAGAGAACCTTTTGCCAAAAAATATTGCAACACAAATTTATACTGCTTTTTTAGAAAATCAGGCGAGCGAACAAGGATCTCGAATGACTGCAATGGATAATGCCACTAGAAATGCAGGTGAGTTAATTGGAAAGCTTACAATTAATTATAACAGAACAAGACAGGCCGTTATTACTAAAGAACTTATTGAAATTATATCTGGAGCTGAATCTTTATAGGAGAAATTATGGAAAATAAATTTGGAAAGATAGCGCAGGTAATTGGGGCGGTTGTAGACGTTAAGTTTGAAAATGAGTTACCAGAAATCT
>JABHUX010000018.1 GCA_018658635.1 Alphaproteobacteria bacterium | reverse complement strand
TTTAGACTTTTTAATTAAAAGTCCTCAACGCGTATATTCAAGAGAACAGTTATTAAATAATGTTTGGGGAGAAAGTATTAATGTTGAAAGTAGAACTGTAGATGTTCATATAAGAAGACTTAGAAAAGCTATTAATCTAAACAAAAAAGCTGATTTGATACGCACAGTAAGATCTTCTGGATATTCTTTGGACTCGTAATTAATTATTTGGGTTCTTAAAAAAAATTAATTTTCCTGAATAATTTTTAATTCTATTCCATTTATTAACGTCGAAATTAATTTTTGCAATACTAGACGTATCAAAAACCTTTTCCTTAAATTTTATATATTTTTTTTTAATTAATTGTAAAACTAATTTTTTACAAGAAGGCTCATGATTTATAAGAATTAGATTTTTATATCTTGATTTAGTTTCTTTTATAAATTTTAAAATTATATTTGGATCCGTCAGGTATAGTTTTTTTGAAAAAATAATTTTATTAACTTTTACTTTTTTAATTAATTTTTTATAAGTTTGCACAGTTCTTTTAGCTGAAGAAACGTAAGCTAAATCAAGCCTCGTTTTTTTATTTTTAAGAAATTTAGTTATTAACTTAATCTCAGATTTACCTTTTTTAGAAAGTGGACGTTTATAATCCTCTAAATGCTTATTTTTCCAACTGGATTTGGAATGTCGCATGACATATAAGCTTAACATTACTTTATTATACTAACTAATAATGCCTAAACAAGTTAACTTAAAAGAAAACCCTACAAAAACTCATAAATATATCAATCGAGAAATTTCGTGGTTAAAATTTAACTTGCGAGTTTTAAGTGAGGCTGGAAATAAAAATATCCCTTTACTCGAAAGAGTAAGATTTTTATCTATCGCAGCCAATAACTTAGATGAATTCTTTATGGTACGAGTTGCTGGAATTTTTAATCAAATTAAGGAAAGAGTAGATGTAGTTTCTACTGATGGATTAAATCCAGAACAACAGCTGGATAAGATTACAGACACAACAAAGTTTTTGTTAAAGAAATCTAATGATGTTTGGGCAAATTTAAAAGTAAACTTAAATAAAGAGGGAATCTTTTTTGTAAGATACAATGAACTAAACTCAAGTGAAAAAATAAGACTGGGAAAATATTTTAGAGAATACATTTATCCGGTTCTAACTCCTTTGATTATTGATCCGGCTCATCCTTTTCCGTTTATTCCAAATCAGGGTCTTTTTGTAGTAATGTCATTGAATAAAAAAAAGAAAAATAAAAATAAAAAAAGATTTTCTTTAATTCT
Source organism: Alphaproteobacteria bacterium (assembly GCA_018658635.1). GTDB lineage: Bacteria > Pseudomonadota > Alphaproteobacteria > Pelagibacterales > Pelagibacteraceae > Fontibacterium. The sequence continues at coordinate 4,612 of JABHUX010000018.1, read as the reverse complement.
GATACCTAAAAAAATTGAACGTTTTGTCAATATAAGCAATAAAGAAGGTATAAAAAAATATATAAGTGTTGAACACATCATCAGTAGCTACGCAAATATTTTGTTTCCTGATTACAAAATAGTTAAATCGACCTCAGCAAGAGTTATACGAGATAGTGATTTTGAAATTCAAGAAGAAGCAGAAGATCTAGTTTTATATTTAGAACAAGCTTTAAAAAAGAGAAAAAGAGGAAGAATAGTTAAACTTGAAATTAGATCTAATATTGATGAGGATCTTAGAAAGTTCATTGTTAAAAATTTAGAAGTAAAAAAAGATCAAATTTATGAGATAGATAGTTTCGTTGGTTCTCATCAAATAGATGAGATCTACAACAAAGGTAATAGTAATTATATTTTTAAACCATTTAATCCACGACCGCTTGAAAGATTAAAACAGCATAATAATAATTATTTTGATGCAATTAAGACGAAAGATTTTATTGTGCATCACCCTTATGAAACTTTTGATTCTGTAATTCAATTTTTGAATCAAGCGGCTCAAGACTCAAATGTGATTGCAATTAAACAAACCCTTTATAGAACTACAGTTGATTCTCCAATAGTTAAGGCTTTAATTGAGGCTGCTGAAAAAGGTAAATCAGTTACAGCTGTCGTTGAGATTAAAGCAAGATTTGATGAGGAAAAAAATATTAGTCTTGCTAACGCATTAGAGAAATCGGGTGTTCAGGTTGTTTATGGGTTTTTAACTTTAAAAACACATGCAAAAGCAAGTTTAGTTGTTAGAAAAGAAGATAAAAAAATGCGAACATATGTTCATATTGGAACAGGGAATTATCATCCAATAAATGCCAAAATATATACAGATTTGTCATTTTTTAGTGCCGATCCTATCATTGGAAAAGATATTGAAAGTTTTTTTAATTATGTAACTGGAAACTCTAAACCAAAAAATCTTAAAAAAATTATTTTATCTCCACAAGACATAAGATCGAAACTTTACAATTTAATAGATCAAGAAATTAACAATATTAAATCCGGAAAAAATGCTGAAATTTGGGCAAAAATGAACTCTTTAGTAGACCAGGGAATGATAGATAAATTTTACCAAGCGTCCAAAGCAGGTGTAAAGATATTTTTATTTGTTAGAGGAGTTTGTTGCCTACGAGCAGGAATTGAGAATTTATCTGAAAATATTGTAGTAAAAAGTATAGTCGGAAGATTTTTAGAGCATTCGAGAATTTTTTGTTTTGCAAATGGCCATTCTATGCCTTCTAGATCAAATTTAATTTTTGTTGGTTCAGCAGATTTAATGACACGAAATTTAGATAGAAGAATAGAAATAATTATGCCGATTACAAATCCAACAGTACATGAGCAAGTTTTAGACCAAATAATGGTAGCCAACTATAAAGATACATCTCAAAGTTGGTTTTTAAATAAAGATGATAATTATGTAAAAATTAAAAGTAGTAAAAATAATGAGTTTTCTGCTCATAATTATTTTATGAAAAACCCAAGCTTATCCGGCAGAGGACAAACAAGCAGTTTAAATATGCCTCAGAAGATTACAATTAATTAAATGATAATTGAACGAGCTCTTAAAGAAAAAAAATTAATTAATAAAGAGGCGATTATAGATCTTGGTTCAAATTCAATTCGAATGTTGATCTATGATAATTTATTAAATTCGCAAATTCCAATTTTTAACGAAAAAGCAATTTGTGAGTTAGGAAAAAATCTTGATAAAACTGGAAAGTTAGATCCAAAAGGATCTGATTTTGCCCTTAGTGTTTTGCAAAGATTTAAGCGTATATTAAGTAATCTAAAAGTAAAAAAATTTAAAATAATTGGAACCGCTGCAATAAGAGAAGCGACAGATTCCAAATTATTTGTAGCTAAAGTTCAAAAAATTTTAAAAAAGAAAGTTGAAGTTTTAACAGGTATTCAAGAAGCTGAAAATTCAGCATTAGGAGTCATTATAGGTTTTCAAAGAGTTAACGGAGTTGTTGTGGATTTAGGGGGGGGGAGTTTGGAACTTGCCCGGGTTGAGAAAAATATTATTTATGAAAAAGTGTCATTGCCATTAGGGGTTCTGAGATTATTTAATCAACCAAAAAGAAACAAAGATAAAATAAACAGCATTATTAGTTTTTACTTAAATAAAATTGAATGGCTTAGAAAAGGCAAAACAAAAAATTTATATTTATGCGGTGGCACTTGGAGAACTCTTCTAAATGCTCACATTTTCAAGACAAACTACCCTCTTTCTATACTTCATCAATATAAACTACCAGCTATAGAAGCGCTTAAATTTTCAAATAGGTTATCAAGTGTAAAATTAATCAAGTCAGAAAAATTAGTTGGCGTTACTAAATCACGAACAAATTATATTCCAATTGGCTCTTATATTTTATCCTCCCTAATTAAGATTTGCGATCCCTCTAACATTTTGTGTTCGGTCTCAGGAGTTCGTGAAGGATCTTTAATTAATAAAGCCTATTTAAATATTTTAAAAAAAGATTCTCTTAATCGTTCTGTCCATTTTATAGCGCTTAAAAAAGGTGACTTTGGTGAAAATTATATAAAATTATATAATTTTTTAAAGAAAATATTCCCTAATAAAGATGAAAATTTTCCATTCAGATTATTATTGCCAGCTTGCTCATTAAGCAACTTTGATTGGGGACTTGGAACATATCAAAGAGCAGAGTTAGTTTTTCATGAGGTAATTAATTCTCCAATATTAAAATTATCTCATAATGATAGAATTAAACTTGGTTTAGTTTCGTTCTGGAGACACTGTTCCACTAAATATTACCCAGATTTAGAGTTTTTAAAATTATTAAGCAACAGCGAGATCACGGCATGTAGACGTATTGGGGCAGCATTAAGATTTGCTTCATCTATTTCTGTTATTTCATCAATATTTTATGAAAAAATAAAAATTTATGTAGCTAATGAAAAAACTTTAATTCTGAAAGTTCCAAAAAAATATTCGCAAGTTATTTCCAATCAGGTACAAAAACGTCTAAAGTCTTTGGCAGAAGAAATGAATTTAAAACAAGAAATTGTCTACACTGATTAAGCGGACTTAATTTTCTTTTCAAGAAACTCTGGAAGCTCTTCTGTTGTTCCTTTTGTGCTTTTATTATCTTCCTCCTCATTTTTCCAACCTTTAGGCTGGTAAGCATGAAGAACGTGTAATTTACAGTAAACTCTTTCTTCCATAGGATTTCTTCCGCAGAAATAAAAATCAGCTTCATCTGGATGTCCAATGGGCCATCTGCAAGTTTTTTCGTTTAAATTTTCTAAACTAGTTGGATTTTCAGGCTCAAAATCTTTCTCAATAATAATAGCTCTAAGGCCACGAGGCTTTCTTAATCTCTTTAAAGGAACGCTATTTTTATGATGAAACTTGTTTTCGCTTTTTTGAATATAAATATTTCTAGAATGAGATCTGCCAGCAAGGCCTAAACGGTGTGACTTTCCAATAACAGCATTTCTAGAAATACCATCTCCTAGCATTGCAGCTATCTGGCTTGCAGTATGGCCTTCATTCCAAAGTTTTTTTAACTGTTCAGTTTTTTCTGGCGTCCATCCCATAAAGGCTGGTTAAATACTATATGTAGTCTAAGCTAAAGTAAATTATACTATATATAGGTTAAAAAAGTGCAGATAAATCAGTGATTTATTTAATTTACATAAATTTATCCACATTTATCTATATATTTTAATAATACTTAAAAATATGAGCGCAATTAAAGATTATAAAATTAGAATTCCACAAGTCATATCCATTAACTGGATTGGATTTTACACGCTTTATAAAAAAGAAATTTTAAGATTTCTGAACGTTTGGATTCAAACAGTATTTTCACCCGTAGTAACTCTCGTGCTTTTTTTAGCTGTTTTTACAATAGCTTTAGGACTTAATAGAAATAATATTTTAGGACATGAATATGGAGTGTTTATATTACCAGGCTTAATTTGCATGCAGATCTTGCAAAATGCTTTTGCTAATACTTCCTCATCATTAATGATTGCTAAAGTTCAGGGAAATATCGTCGATATTTTGTATCCACCACTTAGTCCCATGGAAGTAACAGCCGCAATGCTTTTAGGAGCAATCACAAGAGGTTTGGTTATTGGATTCTTTTCAGTGATAATTATTATTCCGTTTGCACATGTTCCGGTTCATAACATTTTTATAATTCTGATATTTGCATTACTTGGGTCGTCAATGCTTGCTTGTTTAGGATTTATTACAGGATTGTGGGCTCAAAAGTTTGATAATATGGCAACGGTTACAAACTTTATTGTTGTCCCTTTATCATTTTTATCAGGAACTTTTTATTCTATACAAAACCTACATTCAGTATTTTATTATATTAGTCACGCTAATCCTTTCTTTTATGCAATTGATGGATTTAGATACGGATTTTTAGGACAATCTGATGGATCTATTATTATTGGATTCTTTTACTTAACATTTATCAATTTAGCTTTATGGGTAATATGTTATATCCTTTTTAAAAAAGGATACAGAATTAAAAGCTAATTTTCATGAGTTCAATATTAGGTACATATAAAAGAAGAGAAGTTTCTTTTTCAG
>JABHUX010000085.1 GCA_018658635.1 Alphaproteobacteria bacterium | reverse complement strand
GCCACAAAGTGTAAAAAAAAAATCAGATTATAAAGTCAAAGGAAAAGATTATTTAAGCTTTAATCAAATTATAAAAGATTCTATTTTTATAGAAAAAGCAGGAGCCTTTTCAGTGGTCGTAGAATGCGTTGTTAAAGATTTGGCTGATAAAATTAATCAAAGTATTAATATTCCAACTATAGGTATAGGTGCATCAAATAAATGTGATGGACAAATTTTAGTCACAGAAGATCTTCTGGGATTTTCAGAAAAGCCCCCTAAGTTTGTTAAAATGTATGATAATTTTAGGGAAAGAACTGAGATTTGTATAAAAAAATTTGTAAAAGATTTAAAAAATAATAATTTTCCTGACATTAAAAACATGTATCAAATTTAATGAATCAAATTTTTAACGAAATAGATGAAGATTTAAAACAAGATAGATTTATAAATTTTATTAAAAAATATAAATTTATAATTATTATTTTTCTTGCTTTAATTTTTATAATAATAGCTTTTTCAGCTAGTAAAAATATTATTTTTGAAATTAGAGCAAAAAAATATACTCAAGAATACGTAGTAATTTTAAGTCTTATTAATGATAAAAAAATTGATGAAGCTAAAAAAAGATTAGAAATTTTAAAAGATTCTAAAATTAATCTATACAAAGTATTAGCAATTTCGAAATTACTAGAGTTATCAAAAGAAAATAAAAATGAACAAACCTCAATTCTAGATTATGCAATTAAGTCCAATATAGAAAAAAATGATAAAGATTTATTTAAAATTAAAAAAGCTTTATTAGCTTTTGATAATTTAGATGAACAGGAATTTTTAAAATTATTAAATCCAGGAGATTTTAAAAATTCTCCTTGGAGAGTTTTATCACTAGAAATATTAGGTGATTTTTATTTGAGCAAGGGACAAAAAATTAAAGCAAAAGACATTTATGATCAGGCTATTAAAATTTCAGATATTCCTGAAATTTTTAAAAAAGATTTAGAAAAAAAAATTAAAGATATTAAATAAATGAAATTATTTTTAATATTTTTCTTTCTTTTAATTCTTTCATGTTCATCTGATAAAGATAAAAAAGTAGACCTTGAGATCTTTAAAAAACAAGGAGAAAAAATAAATGTTTTCGAAGCAAATAATGTTTTTGATAAGGAATTGAGTTCCAGTTCTTTATTACAATTAAATCAACCTCAGCTTAATAAAAAGTGGTCTTATGAGTATTTTTCTTCTAATAATTTTTATGACCATTTAGTTTATGAAGGGAAATTTCAAGAAATTTTTAAAAAAAGTATAGGAGATTACTTAAATAAAAACAATGATAGCGGTTCATTGTTAGTATTTGAGAATTTTGTTTTTTTTAGCGATGAAAAAGGAAAAATTTATAAATTTGATATAAGTAATCAAAAAATTATTTGGGAACTCAAAATATATGAAAGTTCTTATAATAATTATCCAAAAAACATCGCATTATTTTTAAATGGTGATGTTTTGTATGCAGCCGATAATTTAGGATTTATCTATTCAATAGATGTTCAGACAGGAAAAACTATTTGGCAACAAAATTACGGAATTCCATTTTCATCACATCTAAATTTTCATAAAGGTGTTTTGTATGTCGTGAATCAAAACAGTCGTCTTTATGCTTTCAATCCATCAGATGGACAAAAAATATGGAGCTTTGAATCTTTGTCTGGTTTAATAAAACCATCAAGATCTAGTAATATTTCATTATATGACAATAAATTATTATTTTCCAATGATGTTGGTGACATCACTTCAATTGATCTAGATCAGCAAGTTATTATCTGGACCAAAAATATTTTATCTCAAAATACTATTTCTAATAATTTAGTTTTTAAAATTTCTAATATTTTAATTGATAAAAAAGATGTCTTTGTTTCCTCTAATAGTGGTGATTTATTTAATTTTCACCTTGAAACAGGCGAAATAAAATGGACTCAAAAATTATCATCAATTCAAAACCATATTAGTACTGATAAATATTTATTCGTTTTAACAGAAAATGGGTTTGTTATAGCTTTTAATAAAACAAATGGAGCAATTTTATGGTCTTTAAATCTTGCTAAGTCATCAAAAGATAAGAAAATTTATGTAGATTATTATGGACTACTACTAGCTTCAAATAATTTATATGTAACATCTTCGAATGGAGATATTTATAAAATATCAGCAAATGATGGAAAGTATATTACTCATAAAAAAATTAATAATGATCTATCTAGGTCGCCGATTATAGTTGATAATAAAATATTAATACTTAATCGTTCTTCGGAATTAATAATACTCAATTAATGGATAAAATATTACCAGGAGTTATTACTCTTGCAATAGTAGGAAAGCCAAATGTAGGCAAATCTACTTTTTTCAATAAAGTTTTAAATAAAGATTTGTCACCTGTTAGTGAAATACCAGGAACAACAACAGATCTTTTTATAGATAATATTTTATACAAAAATAGAACATTTAAATTAATTGATTCTGGGGGATTAAAAAGAAAAGGAAAATCAAAATCTGATGAACAGAAATATATTACAAAAGAAAGTTTAAAAGCAATTTATCTTGCAGACGTTGTTTTGTTTATGATTGAAGCCGATAAAGAATTTACTAAAACAGATAAGCAAATTTGTAGACTAGTACTAGATAAAGGCAAAGGATTAATTTTTGTAATTAACAAAATTGATTTAGTGGATGAATTAAAAAAAATTAAAAATGAATATATTTATTATATAAAGAATTTATTTTCTGATGCTTTACTAGAAGATCCATTCAGTATCTGTTCTTTAAAATTAGAATTTCCAAAAAAAATACTTGATGAAGTAATTAGTATACATTCTCGTTTAAGAAAAAATTTTGATAATAAAGATTTAAATAAAGCTCTACAGGAAGCAATAAATAAGAATAAAATTCCTGTATATTCAAGATTTCGTCCTAAAATAAAATATATTAAGCAAGTAAGCACAAGACCAATCATTTTTAAAATTTTTGGCAACCAAGCTAATAAGCTCTCACTGGATTATCAAAAATATTTAGCTAAAAGTTTAAGTAAAAAATTTAATATTAAGGGTTTTAAAATCTTTTTGAGATTTGTTAGTGCTGAAAACCCTTTTAAATCTAAAAAATATTAAATTATCTAATATTACTAAGAAGAGATAACTGATTGTCCTTTACGCTTCTATTTGACTGATCTAGAGGAGGAACGGGATAGTCTCCTGTAAAATAATGATCTGTAAACTCAGGATTTGTATTATTACGTTTTTGGTAGCCCATGGCTTTATAAATACCGTCTATAGATAAGAATTTTAAAGTTTTAACACCAATATATTTAGTCATTTCATCTAATGACATATTAGAAGCCAAAAGCTGGTCTTTATCCGGAGTGTCAATTCCATAATAATCTGGGTACATAATAGGAGGGCAAGATATTCTCATATGAACTTCTTTTGCACCAGCATCATACATCATCTGAACTATTTTTTTTGATGTATTTCCTCTCACTATTGAATCATCTATTAAAATTATTCTTTTATTTTTAACTAAAGAGGTGTTTGGATTATGTTTTAATTTAACACCTAACTGTCTAATTTGTTGAGTAGGCTCAATAAAAGTTCTTCCTACGTAATGATTTCTTATCAATCCCAATTCAAAAGGAATCCTAGATTCTCTAGAATACCCGATTGCAGCAGGAACTCCAGAATCTGGAACTGCTGAAACCATATCGGCTTCCACATGAGATTCTTTTGCTAATTGCTCCCCGAAATTTTTTCTAAATTCATAGACACTTTTGCCAGACATTAAACTGTCGGGTCTTGCAAAATATATATATTCAAATATGCATGGACGAGCTTTCATTTTTGGAAAAGGTTTAATGCTTTCAACGCCATCATTTGTAATAACTACAATTTCACCATTCTCGACTTCACGAACAAAAGTTGCACCAATAATGTCTAATGCACACGTTTCAGAGGCAAGTACATATGATTTTTTTAACTTTCCAAGAACTAAAGGTCTTATTCCATAAGGATCTCTTACACCGATTAGTTTTTTATTTGTTAGCATAACAAGGGCGTATCCACCTTGTATTTGAAACAAAGAGTCTATTATTTTATCAATGGTTTTTAATCTTTTTGAACGAGCTATTAGCTGAACTATTGTTTCTGTATCAGAAGTGGTTTGAAATATAGCGCCATCTTTAATCATCTTTTCTCTTAACATTATTGAATTAGTAAGATTTCCATTATGAGCAATACTAATT
>JABHUX010000017.1 GCA_018658635.1 Alphaproteobacteria bacterium | reverse complement strand
TGTTGGCTTTAGACAAAAATTAAAAGCAATTGATTGTCTTGGCAGAATGATTTCAGATTTTGGACTAAATGTTGGCTTTGTTGCAGGAAAATTGAAAAAATATAGTTTAAAAAAAATTACTTCTATTCCAACAGTTTTAACAAATAAAACTTCTAAAAAAGATTATCCAGGTAATACAAAAATTGTTCTGGGCAACCCAATTAATTCATTGATTTGGCTGCTTAATGAAATAAGAAAAAATAATATGATATTAAGTTTTGATTTCTGGGCAACAACAGGTTCATCAACTCCCATTATTCCTATTAAAAAAGGCGATCTCTTTTCTGGAAGCGTTAAAGGTCTTGGAAGTGTATCTTTAAAAATAAGTTAAATTACTTTTTAGTAATTACCATTTTTCGTGAAAGATAAATTAAAAAAATAATTGCAATTGAGAAAACAATTGTAAGAAAATCTAATGTTTCTCCAAGTAAATAAATTGAAAATGCAAAAGTAAAAAAAGGCATAAGTAATTGAATCTGACTTACACGTACAGCGCCACCTATATCCAATCCTTTATACCAAGCAAAAAAACCTATCCATTGTGAAAATATTGCAACATATAAAAATGCAAGCCATGAAATAATATTAATTTCAGTTTTTGGAAAATAATAGATCGCTAAAGTAAAGTGAACTGGCAAAGCAAGAACAAGCGCCCATGAAATAACATCTGCTGAAACCATAACTTTGGTAAGTTTAGCCCCAAAATTATAGCCAATCGCTGCAACAATTACAGCAATACAAAATAAAATATCAGAATATGACAATTCTAATTTTTTATTTTCGTCGTGACTATGAATTAAAATATAAATGACAATTAATATGCAGCCAATCAAAGCACATACCCAAAATCCTAATGATGCTTTTTGTTTAAAATAAAATGAAGCTAAAATTGCTGTAGCTAATGGTAAAAAAGCTAAAATAACTCCAGCATGTATAGATGTAGAATAAATTAAACCTAAAGAAAGACACAATGGAAATGCAACGGTTATACACAAAGCTATTATAGAAAAATTAAATAAATATTTTATTTTTGGGGTTTTTTTTCTAAAAGATAATAAATAAAAAAGTGAAAGAATTCCAGCGAGTGCTGATCTACCAAAAGTAATAAATTCTGGCGAAAGCTGACTATTACTATTTCCTAATGCAATCTTGGTAGCTACGGGTGTAATAGAAAAAATAATTATCCCAATCAAACCAAAAATTAAACCTTTACTCTCATTACTTAAACTTGAAAAAAAAATTTTCATTAAATATTATGATTAACTAGCTTTTTTTAAATCTTGTCTTTCTCTTTCAAATAATAAAGCTAAACGATCAATCATATAATCAGAGGCCTCAAAAACATTTTTTGGGTTAAACATTTTAGTTTCAGTAGAATCTGTTTTGTCTTCTAATGAAATATCATTAACTAAACGTTCTGATGCATTTTCCCCTTTAATATAAAGTAAAAATAAATAATCATTATCAGGAATATCTTGGTTCTTTATAAAGCACTCACCATTCTCAGCAATATTATCAATAAAAGTTAGCGGGGCTCTTTTTTTTGTTAAGTATCTTTTGTTAACTTGAAATACAATAGATTTCATATTTCTAGAGTACTTTTCTAATCTATCAACGACTTGTTGCTTAATTTCATTTTCTCTTTTTTGAGCATCTAATATTACTCTAGCCTCTTCTCTTGTTCTTCTGTGGGCATCAAGTTCAACTAATTTTGCTTCTCTTCTTTTAAGTTTAATCTCTTGTATTTTTTCTCTAAAAATTTTTAAACGATCTTCAATAGCTCTTATCTGACTTTTTAATTGATATATTTTTTCTTTTTCTTGTCGTTTATGATCTTTGAGTTGTAAATCTAGTCTTCTTTCAAGTGCTTTTTGATCAAGAATAATTCTTTTTTCTAAAGTCTTTTGTTCTCTTTCTAAATTTCGAAGCTCTATTTTTTTTGATTTAAGTAATTGTTTATTAAATTGGAATTTCTTTTTTTTAAGATCATTAATCTCACGTAAATTATACTTTTTTAATAATTCAAGCTCACGCTTTCGTTGCGTGGCTTGCAGCTTGAGAATCTTTATTTTCTTTTTACTTCTATTTTCTCGCCAAGAAATAATTCTATTTTGAAAATATGGTTTTAAACCAAAAAAATTAGCAAATTGATCTTTAATATAGCTACTAAATTTATCTAAAAGATTATCTTTATATTTTGATATTTTTCTAATCTTTAATTTTTGTCTCTTAATTTTTACTTTTTTTAAAGATTTTTTTGTTTTTTTTATTTTAGTCTTATATTTTTTTATATACGTTTTTCTACTAATATTTTTCTTATTTAATTTTTTTATTTTATTTTTTAAAATATTTTTTTTTCTGAAAAATTTTTTAATTTTTTTTTTTAATTTAATTTTATTTTTAATCTTTTTTTTTAATAAAGGTTTATTTTTTTTGGATACTCTTTTTTTTAATACTTTTCTTTTAATTACTTTTTTCTTGATAACTCTTTGGATTTTTTTAAATACCTTTTTTCTATTTTTTTTCTCGGTTTTCATCACTAATAAACAAAAATATTATGTCAAATAAGGATAAATTATAACTAACATTAAAATGAAATATTAATAGATAATAAATTATTTATGAAAAATTTATATCATCAAGATCTTTTACTAAATTAGATCTTTGCTGATCACTCAAAGCAACCAATGGTGGTCTAACATTTGACCAATTGCTATCTTCATTAATTTTTGTAGCTTTTAAAGCTGGAATAACAGGATATTTTTCAAAAACATCTCTAACAGCTTTTATTTTTTTATTAATTGATTCTCCTTCTGATTTATCGAAAGAATTTATTAATTTTGCAGCCTCAATATTTACGTTAGTAGTTGCGCTAATGCATCCTGAACAACCAATATGCAGTCCATCATAAAGAAATTTTTCACTACCTGGATAAACAATAAAATTTTTTATCTCTTTATATTTTTTAGTATTTTCGAAATTACCTGAACTATCTTTTATCCCTGTGATAGTGTCTGAAAATTCCTTTTTAAGTTTATTAACAAGATCTATGGAAATAGTAACTCCGCTTACCTGTGGAATATTGTATAAAAAAATACGAAGATTTATTGATTTAACTGTATTGATAATTTCTTTATAATATTGATAAACCCCTTCATCCGAAACATTTTTATAATAAAAGGGTGGAAGCAGTAAAACTGAATATATTTTATTTTCTACTGCGGTTTTGGTGAGTAAAGCAGCGTCTACAAAAGAAGTATTACCGGTTCCTATGATTATTTTTTCTTTTGGTAAATCACTATTTGCTATTGTTTTAATTAAATCTATTTTTTCAGATACAGAAACTGAATTTGCCTCACCAGTTGTTCCCAGTGGTGCTAAGCTAATATTATTTTCTAATAAAAATTCACAATGTGAAATAAATAATTTTTTATCTATAGTTAAGTCTTTTTTAAAAGGAGTTAAAACTGCTGAATAAACTGCTTTTTCCATGATATATTTTTTAATTACATAGGTTTTAGATATTATCTGTAAAAAAACAATAATTTAAAATAAATATCAACATGTGATCATCGATAAGAATTTAATGAATAACGGACTAATAATTCAAACAAGACCTGGTGTTGGAGATTTATGCATGTTTCTTCCTTATATTCAGCAAATTAAAGAGCATAATAAAGATTTTCAATTTACTTTGATTACTAAAAAAAGAACAGCAGCAAAACAAATATTAAAGTACGAACCGTCAGTTAATGAAATTATTTATTTAGAAGACGAAATATTAAAAATAACAAATTCTAAAATTAATAATTTTTTTAAAATAATAAATTTTATAAAAAAAAATAATTTTTCAAAAATTTATATTATGCATTTTAGTATATTCTGGTTTTTGGTAGCCAAAATATCAGGTATTAAAAATATTTACAAATATGGAATATTAAAAAAAAATGTAGATATTTATCTAAATGCTTTAGAACAAAATAAGAGATGGCTTCAGAATTCCAATCTTTCTAGTCAAACAAAAATAGCTTACCCTCAAAATAATAGCAAAAATAATAATCAAATTATTATTGGAATTGGATCTTCTGGACCGACTAAGAAGTGGCCAACAAAAAATTATATTGAATTAATAAAAAGAATTAATAACAAAAATATTAAATTCTATTTAGCCGGTGGAAACAATGAGATTGAAAATCAAATCGCAAATGAAATTATTAATGAGGTTAAAGAAAGCAGAATAGAATCTTTATGTTTTTTAAATATTGAAGAAATTATGCCAATTATTAATTCTAGCAAATTATATATCGGAAACGATACTGGTTTCATGCATTTAAGTGCTGGTTTAAATATCTCAGCTATAGGTCTTTTTGGTGATACGCCATTATCTTATGCAAAATATACTAAAAATATTTTACCTATTATTCCTGAAAACTTCAAAACAGTAGGACATAACTCGATGGCTATGAACCAAATAACAGTTGATCAGGTATTGAGGGAAGTTAAAAAATTTATCTAAAAGTTTTTTCTAATTTTTTTAAAGATTCTGGAGAAATTTTATTTTTTAAATTTTTTAGTTTATCTTTTATCTTGTTTTTTAAATCACCTTGAATAATTTCATTATTAATACTTAATAAAACATTTGTAAAAACCATCTGCAAAACTTCTTTAAATTTAGTAGATTTCTCAACAGTTCCTACATTATTAAAAGACATTTTGTTTAGATTAATGTCTTTATTAATATCTAAAAATTCTGAAAAAGCATTGATCTTAGTGTTGTTAATAGTGATTTGATTAATTAAAAAATCTTTATTTTTTTTCTTAAATTGATTTTTAGTTTCTAATTCTTTGGATGCTTCAATTTCTTTAGCTGATGAACCTGCAGAATTTTTTCCAGCGGGTTTAAACGAACTAACATTATCTTTAACTTCTTTGTTATTAATTAACACTTCATAGTACAAAGTTGCACCATCAATGTTAATATCCTTAATAATAATGGTATCTTTGAATAGACTTGTTAATACAAAATTTGCATTAATATTTTTAATCTGAATAATATTTTTATTTTTAAAACCATCTAAATTTTTAACTTCAATATTACTAATTTTAATGGAAGACCCTAATATGCTAGTGTCTATTTTCCCAACGGACACCTGTTGTCCTAAAACCTGATTGCCTTGATCGATAATTAAATTTTTTACTATTTTATCTACTCGATAACTTAGAAAATCTAAAATTAAGAATACTAAGCTTAAAAAAACTAACGAAAGAATAATAAACTTTTTTTTATTCATATAGTAAAAAGCAAGATCATAATGATTATAGGAAATAATAAAATAAAACCTATTAATTTATTTTTAATAAAAAAATATTTTATTACTTCTAAAAAATCTTTAATGACCATTAATGTATATCAATATATAAAATTAAAATTTTAGCAATATAGATTTAAATGAATACCTCCATACCAAAGATAAATAAAATTTTAAGTGCAGTAAAAATTCATAATGAAGAATTGGTTGATAATTATTCATGGATTAAACAAAAAGATTGGAAAGAAGTAATATTAGATCCTAATAAATTAAATACTGCAGTTAAAAAATATTTAGATGAAGAAAATTTATTTAAAGAAGATCAACTTAAAGATATCAAAGATATAGAAAAAAAACTTTTTGAAGAATTAAAATCTAAAATTAAAAATGAAGACAATTCGGTTCCGAAAAAAGATGGAGGTTATTTTTATGCCTATAAATATAACAAAAATAATGAATACCCGATTTATTATAGAAAAAATACTGAAAATAATTTTGAAGAAATTGTTTTAGATTGTGAAAGAAAATCTAAAACACATTCTTACTTTAATGTAGCTTCGATAGCGCATAGTCATAATCATAAACATGTGGCTTATAATACCGATACCAACGGCTCTGAATATTTTTCTATATTTATTGAGGATATTGAAACAAAAAAAATATTAAGTCCTGAAATAAAAAATACCACTGGAGATATTATTTGGTCGTTAGATAATAAATATATTTTCTATGTTGGATTAGATCAAAATCATCGACCTACAAAAGTTTTTAAACATAAAATTGGGTCTGATGGCGAAGAAGATTTATTAATTTATGAAGAAAAAGACCCTTCTTTCTTTTGTTCTATAAATTTATCAAAAACAAAAAAATATCTATTTATTAGAACAGCAGATCACGAGACTTCTGAGTATCTTTTTATCAATTTAAAATTAAATAAATTAACGCCAATTATTTTTAAAAAAAGAATAAAAAAAATTGAATATGACTTAGAACATCATGAAAAATTTTTTTTAATAAGCACAAACATCGATAATGCAAAAAATTTTAAAATAATGATTAGCCATGAAGAATCTTATCAAAAATGGGAGGAATTTATTACTTATGAGAAGGTTAATTTAATCTTAGATTTTATCTTATTAAAAGACTGGCTTATTAGATTAGAAAGAACTGAAGGTTCTGAAAATATAATCATATTAAATCTTAATAATAAGAATCAACATAAAATTAGTTTTGATGAAGAAGCATATAATCTTTCATTAGATCATGGATATGAATATGAAACAGATACATTTAGATACTCA
>JABHUX010000084.1 GCA_018658635.1 Alphaproteobacteria bacterium | reverse complement strand
GCTTCAACCCAAGAACCTTTTGTAGAAGCTTTAGAATATTCTGTTGCTCTACCTTCAAAAAAGTTCATGTGTTCAACACCATTTAACATATCATCTAACCAAGTTAACGGATTCTCTTTAACTTCGTAAATCTCTTTTAAACGTAATTGAGATAATCTACGATTTGCAATCCATCTAATATAATCTTTAACCTGTTGAGCTGTTAATCCCTCAATATCGCCCATTTCAAAGGCTAAATCGATAAAAGCGTCCTCATGATGAACAATTGTTCTGCAAGCATCATAAATTTCTTTTTTCAAACTCTCGTCTAACAAACCTGGGTTTTCATCACAAAAAGTATTAAAAATTTTGATCATTGAATTACAATGAAGAGTCTCATCTCTTACAGACCAAGTAACAATTTGTCCCATGCCTTTCATTTTATTAAATCTTGGAAAATTTAGTAAGATTGCAAAACTTGCAAACAACTGAAGGCCTTCTGTGAAGGCACTAAATACTGCTACTGTTTTAGCAATTTCACGTTTGTTGTTTGTGTTAAAATTTTTCATGTAGTCATACTTATCTTTCATTTCTTTATATTTTAGAAATGCTGAATATTCGGAATCTGGCATTCCAATTGTGTCTAATAAATGAGAGTAAGCAGCGATATGAATTGTTTCCATTGCTGAAAACGCAGTCATCATCATTAAAACTTCTGTTGGTTTAAATACGCTCGTATAATGTCGAAGATAGCAATTATTTACTTCAACGTCTGCTTGAGTAAAAAATCTAAAAATTTGAGTAAGTAAATTCTTTTCACCTTGAGTTAATTTTTTTTGCCAGTCTCTAATATCTTCTGACAACGGAACTTCTTCTGGTAACCAATGAATTCTTTGTTGAGTTAGCCAAGCGTCATAGCACCATGGATATCTAAATGGTTTGTAAACAGGATTATCTTTTAATAATCCTTGTGTATCACAATAATTTTTATCTATAATTTTATCTTGAATTTTAACGGCTACTGACATGACAAACATTCCTCATAGTTTTTAGTTTCTTCATTTTGGGTTTTTTCTGCTGGACTTGCAACAAAACTTTTACTTATCACTTCTGCTCTCTGTATAGATTTCGACCTACAGTAGTAAAGACTTTTTAATCCTTTTTTCCATGACTGAAAGTGTATTTGATGCAAATCTTTTTTATGAACGTCTGCTGGAAGAAATATATTTAAAGATTGAGCTTGAGAAATATAAGGTGTTCTATCTGCTGAAAGATCAATTAACCAACGCTGATCTAGTTCAAATGCAGTTTTAAACACATCTTTTTCTTCTTGAGTTAAAAAATCTAAATGCTGAACTGAACCCTGGTTTGTTGTTATTGAAGACCAAACATCAGCAGTATTTTTTTCATATTTATTTAAAAGTTCCTCTAAAAATTTATTTCTTACATTAAAAGAGCCAGACAAAGTTTTATGCGTATAACTATTTCCCGCAATAGGCTCAATTCCAGGAGATGATCCGCCGCAGATAATTGAAATAGAAGCTGTTGGCGCTATGGCTGTTTTATTAGAAAATCTCTCCATAATTCCATATTCTGCAGCATCTGGGCAAGCTCCTCTTTCTTCTGCTAATTTTTTGGAAGCTTTATTAACTTCTTGATCGATATATTTAAATATTTTTGTGTTCCAAACTTTTGCCATTACAGATTCAAAGGGGATCATATTTTTTTGCAAGAAAGAATGAAAACCCATTACACCAAGACCAACGCTTCTTTCTCGGTGTGCTGAATATTTTGCATCTTTAAAAGAATCTGGAGCTTTTTGAATAAATTCACTTAAAATATTATCTAAAAATTTCATAACATCTTCTAAGAAAGTTTTATCATTTTTCCATTCTTCATAGGTTTCTAAATTTAATGAAGATAAACAACAAACAGCTGTTCTGTCGTTTCCGTGTTTATCAATTCCTGTTGGTAAAGTAATTTCTGAACATAAGTTTGAGGTTTTAACCGTAAGACCAGCAAGTTTATGATGTTGTGGTATCATTCTGTTCACTGTGTCTATGAAAATAATATAAGGCTCCCCTGTTTCAACTCTTGCAGTTAATAATCTAATCCATAAATTTCTTGCGGAGATTGTTGCTTGAACTGCTCCGTCATATGGACTTTTTAATGCCCACTGCTCATCAAGCTCAACTGCACGCATAAAAGCATCTGTAACTAAAACACCGTGATGAAGATTTAATGCTTTTCGATTTGGATCGCCACCAGTTGGTCTTCTCATTTCAATAAACTCTTCGATTTCAGGATGGTCTATTTGCAAATAACAAGCGGCAGATCCTCTTCTTAAAGATCCTTGGCTGATTGCTAACGTTAAAGAATCCATAACTTTAATAAATGGAATAATTCCAGAAGTTTTTCCAACTCTTCCAATTTTTTCTCCAATAGATCTAAGATTACCCCAATAACTTCCTATTCCACCTCCTCTTGCTGCAAGCCAAACGTTTTCAGACCAAAGATCTAAAATTCCATCTAAGCTATCATTAGCTTCATTTAAGAAACAAGATATTGGCAAACCTCTATCTGTCCCTGCATTTGACAACACTGGTGTTGCGGGCATGAACCAAAGGTTGCTAATGTAATTATAAATTCTTTGGGCGTGTAAATTATTGTCAGCGTAGTTTGCTGCAACACGAGCGAATAAATCTTGATAGGATTCTCCATCAGCTAAATATCTATCGTCTAATGTTGCTTTACCAAAATTTGTTAATTTTGAATCTCTAGAACGATCAATTTTAATTGTGATCCCTTTTTCGTTTTGAAATAATTCTGTTTCTTTTGTTAAAGAAAAAAGATCTGGTTTTTTTAGATCCTTAACGTTAGATTTTGGAGTTGATGTTGGAATGTCGATTCCTTTGTCCAAAACAAGATTCTTGATGGCTAAAGCCAAATTGTCATGCATAATTCTATATTTTATTAGATTTTTATGGTAAAACAACTACATGTTGTGTTACAAAATCATGAATATACCATTAATAAGTATTATTCAATAGAACATTAATAGAACATTATAAAAAAGTCAATTAAAAAAATTTATTTTTGATAAACCATTAAAAAATAACAATTAATTTTTTTAATGAATTCTAAAGATATTAACATTAACAAAAATGGCTTTAGAGAATATGACGCGAGATGGTTGTATCCAAAGGATATTAATCTTGAAGGAATTAAAACAATAGGTCTTGCTCTTGGAACTCAAATTAGTAAACACGCAAAAAAAAATCCAAGAGTAATTGTTGGTCATGATTACAGATCTTACAGCGAAGAAGTTAAAGGAGCATTAATCGAGGGATTAAAGGAAAGCGGATGTAACGTTGAAGATTTAGGCCTTAGCTTAACTCCTATGGTTTATTTTGCTCAATTTGAACTTAAAGCAGATGCTATTGCGATGGTAACTGCAAGTCATAATGAAAACGGTTGGACGGGAATTAAAATGGGAATTGAAAAAGGTCTCACTCATGCACCAACAGAAATGTCTGAACTTAAAGACATAGTATTTAGTAAAAATTTTATAAAAGGTAAAGGAAGTTTAAAAAAAATTAATAACTTTAAAAATATTTATAGCAACTACTTAATTTCAAATAATAAAATAAATAAAAAAACTAAAGCAGTTGTTGCTTGTGGTAATGGAACAGCTGGAGTTTTTGCGCCACAGATTTTAAGAGAAATTGGGTGTGATGTTGTAGAGTTAGATTGCAATCTTGATTATACATTTCCAAAATATAATCCTAATCCTGAAGACATGAAAATGCTTCATGCTATTAGTGAGGCTGTTATAAAAAATAAAGCTGATATCGGATTTGGCTTTGATGGGGACGGAGATAGAGTTGGAGTTATTGATGATAAAGGACGAGAAATTTTTTCAGATAAGATAGGATTGTTAATTGCAAGAAATATTTCAAATAAACATAAAGGCCAAAAGTTTATTATCGATGTGAAATCAACTTGTCTTTACTCAAATGATGAAGTTTTAAAAAATAATAACTGCGAAGTAATATTTTGGAAAACAGGACACTCTCATATTAAAAGAAAGGTAAAGGAAACTAAATCAATTGCTGGCTTTGAAAAAAGTGGTCATTTCTTTTTTAATCAACCTATCGGATTCGGGTTTGATGACGGGATAATGTCAGCAATTCAAGTATGTCATTTGCTAAATAATGAAAATAAAAAAATGTCTGAGATTATAGATGCTCTTCCTATGACCTACCAAACTCCTACTATGGCTCCATTCTGTAAAGATGAAGAAAAATATCAAGTCGTTGATCTAATCACTAAGCAATTTAAAGAATTTAAAGAAAATAAAACTAAAATTAATGATCAATTGATTAAAGAAATTATCACAATCAATGGTGTTAGATTTGTTCTTGAAGATGATTCATGGGGATTAATTAGAGCCTCCTCTAATAAGCCCTCTTTAGTTGTGGTGGTCGAAACACTCAAATCTAATCAAGACACTAAGAATATCTTTAATTTTATTGATAAAACTCTTCAAAAAACTGGAAAAGTTGGTGAATACGACCAGAAAATTTAGTCTTTAGTCCAATAACCATAAACGCACCGAGTTCCGTTTCTAGAACAATCAAAAACATCCTGAAGAACGCCGTTAATAACTACTGTTAAATGTTTAGAACATGAAACTATTAATGTGCCCATAGGAAGTTCTTCTTTCTTTAAGTGAACTTTACAACCTTGTCCTACAAACATAGTGGGTATCCATTTCCATCCTAATTTTTCTAAATATTTTTTTAATACTGCCCTATGAGTTCCAGTTCTTGGACTGTCGTTTCTTTGCTTTAAACTTCGAGCTAATTTAGTTCTTGATGTATTTCTAAATTCTTCATTAGCTTTAAATAAATCATCATAAACTTTTTGGTAATTCATGCCTGTGGCAATCGCAATAGACCTCACTACGCAGTCTCCTGCTTGCCCTTTGTAACCAGCAGCAGCTCTACCGCCGTCATTAATTTTTAATTCTAAATTACTACGTGAGAATAATCTTTTAAAAAACATTTAATGAAACTCTTAGGCTTATTTGCTTGAAGAATAAATTATTTTATTTTTAATTAAATTATCAATTTCAGCTTTATTAAAACCATAATCTATTAAAACTTCTATAGTATGCTCTCCAAATATAGGCGCTCCCTTAGATTTGTCTATTTTAGATTTTGAAAATTTAATAGGCATTCCAATAGACTTAAATGTTCCAGCTTTGGTATTTTTAACTTCAATAATCATTTCTCTGTGTTTTGTATGAGAATCTTCAAACATTTCTTCTATACTGTTGATGGGTCCGCACGGAAGACCTTTTTGATCAAATATCTCTAACCATTCTTTAGAATTTTTTTTAATCATTTCTTTATTTAAAATTTCAACAAGTGCTTGCAAATTTT
>JABHUX010000016.1 GCA_018658635.1 Alphaproteobacteria bacterium | reverse complement strand
CGATGAAAGATAAAATGTCGATATTTTTTTCAAGTTCTAAATTAAAATCTTCTAATCCTTCTTTTTTTATTTTTTCTTTACTATAATTTTTAACTTTAAAGTCAGAGACTGCGGCTGTACAAACGGCAACATCTACCGGTAAATTATCTTTGCAAACCTCAAACATTTGTTTTGCAGTTGTGACATTGATCACTTCAAGATTATCCTGATTTTTAATTTCCAAAGAATTTGGACCAATAACTAATTTTGTTTTAAAGCCGATATCGTTTAATGACTTTGCAATTTCAAATCCTTGTTTTCCCGAAGATTCATTTGATAAAAATCTAACCGGGTCAATATATTCTCTCGTTGATCCTGCAGTTACTAATGCTTTTAAATTTTTATTATTGAATAAATTCTTTGAAAGAAAATAATTTTTAATAGTTAGAATAATTTCTTCAGGAGATGACATTTTACCAACCCCAACCTCGCCACACGCCATTTCACCCACAACGGGTCCGATAAATTTATATTTAAACTGAATAAGTTTTTGAAAATTTTCTTGGGTCGCTTGGTTATTCCACATCTCAACATTCATTGCTGGAGCAAGAAAAATAGGCTTGTTAGAGGCCATAATAATTGTTGTTGCAAAATCTTTAGCTTCTCCACGTGCAAAATTTGCCATGAGATTTGCAGTTGTTGGAGCAACTAATATTAAGTCACACCATCTAGATAGTGCGATATGATCCATTTCACCTTCGTTATTTGGATCAAATAAATTTTCAAAAACTTTATTTTTAGAAAGAGCGGAGATTGATAATGGTGTTACAAATTCTTTTCCGGAATTAGTTAGAATAGTTTTAACTTCACAGTTATTCTTTCTAAGTTCTCTAATAACATCGAGAACTTTATAAGCAGCTATTCCACCACCAATAACGATTAAAATTTTTTTATTCTCAATTGAATTTAGCATCGCGCTATTTGAATACTATTAGCAATATAATTACAATAATTAATAAACCTATAATTAGATAAGTCCTTTTTAATTTTGAAGATTTTTCTTTAATTTCATATTCGTTACTTTGGTTTTGATTTTTCATAAACTCGTATGAACTTAAAAGTTCCATAGCTTTGTTAGCACGATTAATCATCTCGGGTAATTCAGGAAGTTTATCTAAAAGTTCAGTTGTTGTTTTTAATATTTTATCTATTCTATTTTTAGGACCAATCTCGTTGTTTAACCAACCTTGCAATACTGGTTTTGAAATTTCCCAAATGTTTGCATCTTCATCTAATGATCTTGCAACTCCTTCAACTACGACCATTGTTTTTTGTAGCAATAATAATTGTGGCTGAGTGGTCATATTAAATTTTTCAGTTACTTCAAAAAGTCTAGCTAATAACTTGCCAGCAGAAATATTCTTAGAAGATTGACCAAAAATAGGTTCGCCAATAGTTCTTAGAGCTTGAGTGAACTGGTCTAAAGACTCTGTATTTGGCACTAAACCTGCAATAAAATGGACTTTTGCTACCTTTTCATAGTCTCGGTTTATAAAACCGTACAATATCTCAGCTAAGTACTTTCTATTAGCAATATCTAGTCGGCCCATAATCCCAAAATCTACGGGAACAATATTTTCATTTTTATCGACAAAAAGATTACCTTGATGCATGTCGCCATGGAAAAAACCATCGCCCACTGCTTGTCTTAAAAAATTTTGTATTAGTAATCTTGATATTTTTTTTAGTTCAATTTTATTTTTAATAAGTAATTCTTTATCTTTAATTGAAATGCCTTCTACTTTTTCAATCGTTAAAACTCTTTGTGAAGTAAAATCCCAAAATATAGATGGAACTTTAAAACCTTCATCTTGAGCTGTATTTTTTTTAAGTTCACTTGCAGCTGCCGCCTCATATCTTAGATCCATTTCAATAATAGTAATTTCTTTAAGAAGATCTATGATTTTTACTAATTTTAATCTGCGACTTTTCTTAACACTTAATTCAATAATCGATGCTAAAAATCTTAAAGCATCTAATTCTTTATTAAAGATTTTTTCTATATTGGGTCTTAATATTTTAATAGCAACATCGATTTCTTTTTTTTCATTATTAATAATTTTAGCAAAATGAACTTGCGCAATGGATGCAGCAGCAATGGGTTCACTTAAATAAGTGATTAGTTTATATTTTTCTTCACCCAATTCTTTACGCAAAGCTTCTTTTGATTGAGAGATGTCAAAAGCGGGCATTTGATCTTGTAGTTTTTGTAACTCTTTTGCAAATTCTTCACCAACAATATCAGGACGAGTTGCAAGAAACTGCCCCAGTTTTATAAAAGCAGGACCTAAAGTTAAAAAAGCATTTTTTAATCTTTCACCTGCACTTTTATTTGCAGAGTCTTTATTAAAAGTAGTAAAGCCAAAAATCTTTATTAAAACTTTAATAGATAAGGGTGGCTTATAAAATTCATCAAAAATAGATAAACTATTAGACTTTGCTAAAGCTCTACCAATTTTAATAAGAGTAAAAAAATTAGATAGCATTTTAGTTTATTATATTTTCCATCCAGAGTGGATTGCCGCAACTCCAGTTGTTAGGTTTCTATATTCTGTGTTTATAAACTTGCCCTCTTTCATAAGATTTAATAATTGCTCTTGGTTATAAAAATCTTTTATACTTTGTATTAAATACTCATAAGGCTTTTTGTCTCCAGCAACTGCTTGTCCGATGTGAGGAATAAAACTTGAATATATTGAATAAAACTTGTCGATAATTTCATTATTAATTTTTGAAAACTCTAAGCACATAAATCTTCCGCCTGGTTTAAGCAATCGATAAGCCTCGCGTAGTGTTTTTTTTATATCAGTCACATTTCTTATACCAAAACTAATGATGTAGTAATCAAAACTAGAATCTTTTAGAGGAACTTGCTCTGCACTAGCGCACAATGAATCAATATTTTTATAATGCTCAAGTTTTTTTTTACCTTCATTTAACATTTCAATATTTTGATCGACCATCATTGCCCGACCAGTTAAATTAGTGCGTTTAATAAAAAGTTTTGTCATGTCACCAGTCCCAGCTGCCATATCAATTAATTTTGAATTTAGTTTTGGCTGCATCCAGTCAATTAAATTACTTTTCCATAGACGGTGTATACCAAATGACATGATGTCATTCATCAGATCGTATTTTTTAAACACAGAATTAAAAACAGTATTTACAAAGTCTTTTTTTGAATTTTGTTTTGTATTAGTATCTTGCATTCTTTAAATATAGAACATTTGCAATCAATAGTCATATAGTTAATGCCAGAATTGCCAGAAGTAGAAGTAACTCGAAGAACTTTATTAAAATTTATTGAGAATAAAGTTATTAAAAATATAAAAATAAATAAT
>JABHUX010000083.1 GCA_018658635.1 Alphaproteobacteria bacterium | reverse complement strand
GGCCATTTTAAATGCTTGAGGAAAAGTAGTTTTCTCATTCGCAACTTTAAATAAATTTTGATTAGGAATTATAATGCTAGTATCAACATATTTCCTTAATTCTTCCAAACCTCTTTCAGCAGCTTTCAATCTTCCAGGACCCTCAAAAATAAAAGGCTTTGTCACGACAGCTACTGTTAATAAATTTAAATCTTTAGCTGCTCGAGCAATTATAGGTGCAGCACCAGTTCCTGTTCCTCCACCCATCCCGGCAGTAATGAAAACCATGTTAGCACCTTGTAAAATATTTATTAATTCATTTAATGATTCTTCTGCTGCAGCTTGTCCGATATCAGACTTTGCTCCAGCTCCAAGTCCTCTAGTTAAATTTGTTCCAAGTTGCATTTTGTATGGTGCTTTATTATGCTTTAAAGCTTGTGCATCCGTATTTGCTGCAACAAATTCAACACCCTGAACTCCACAATCTATCATGTTGTTAATAGCGTTACCGCCTGCTCCTCCAACTCCTAGAACAACTATTCTAGGTTTCAGTTCTCTTAACTCTGGTACATTTATTTTTATTGTCATTTGTTTCTCCCTTTCCTTTATTGTTATTTATTAATATTCATTAGGACCATTTTAAATCTGATCTTAATGTCTTAGCTTTTTTTCTTGCCTCTTCTCTAAATTTTGAAAATTTATTTGGTTCCCACATTTGAAATGTCTTTCCTTGTCCTACAAAAACTACTGTTTCTTTAATTCCAGAATGATCTAAAAGTTTTTTTGGAAGAACTACTCTTCCATCAGAGTCAAAATTTAATTGAAAACTATCCGCAAGTATTGAAGTTGCAAATGTATCTCTATTTTCTTCAAATGGGCTAAGACTGTCTATGCTGTCACTTAATTTTTCAATTCTACTTTGAGGGCAAAATTCAATTGATGAATTTGTAAATGAGGGGTAACAAACAACACTATTATATCCTAAGGATGATAAATGAGATCTAAAACTAGCTGGCACTGACACTCTGCCTTTCTTGTCTAACTTGTTTTCGAACGTAGATATAAACATTTGTTTTTTTTAAAAAAAAATTCCCTATAAATTTATTCATAAAATAGTTAATATTTATCATTTATGGGTTATTATGGGATAACATGGTATATAATAGTAAGTCAATGGAGAAGTGCTTTAAAATTATAATTAATTTAATATTTTTGTTCTTATTTTGTTCTAATTAAAATTATTAGATATCAACTAAAATAATTAGATAAAAATTTAAGAGAAATTATTTAATTGCCAGTTAGTCTGTAAGCTGGGTTCTGTCATTGAAAACGGTAATTTATCTAGGTCTATTGTCGCCAATAGACTCAAGCAACCAACCCAAACAACTCACCCAAGATTAGGCTAGATTTAAATAAATTTAAATCATGTTGCTTCTATTTGGTCTTGCTCCCAGTGGGGTTTTCCATGCGGTTTTTGTTACCAAAAACCCGGTGTGCTCTTACCACACCTTTTCACCCTTGCCTTGATAAGGCGGTTTATTTTCTGTGGCACTATCCCTGAGGTCACCCTCGCCAGTTATTAACTGGCACTGTTATCTTGTGGAGCCCAGACTTTCCTCTTTGAAAATATCAAAGCTACCATTCAACTAACTGGCAGTTATAATTATATATTAGACAAAATTAAAATTCAACTATTAAATGAATTTTTGTAAATTAGTTAAGATTAAATAACATTCTTGATCAAAAATACCGTTAATTAAGTGTTGCCTGTATCTTCTTTGAAAAGCTTTTATAACATCTTTATCTAAGTGACCTGCTGTTAAAACCCTTGAATATCCTAGCCTTTTTATCATCTTTAAAATATTTTTTTTGTTAATATTTATTAATTTTTTTAATCTAAAATTATTAATAAATTCTTCATCTAGCGAATGCCAGATCGCTAAATCATTTTTATAAAGTTTTTTCCACGGAAAATTTTCTCCAGGATCTGTTTTTCTATTTGGAGCAATATCTGAATGACCAGTAATATTAATATTTTTAATCTTAAATTTTTTTTTTAATATTTTTAAGATTTTAATAAGTTGTACAATTTGTTTACGTGGAAAATCTTGGTAACCATATTGATGACCTTTGTTTTCAAGCTCAATCCCAATAGAATTCTTATTTAAATTTTTAAAATTAAACCAATTTGAAATACCTGCGTGCCAAGCAATGTTGTTATCTTTTACTAATTGCATTATTTTTCCAGTTCTGCTTACAAGATAATGACTGCTTACCTTGTATTTTTTTGAGAGAAGTCTTTCTACTGCTGATTGTAAAGATCTCATTCCTGTATAATGAATAACAATTGAACTAACGTTCCGTCTTTTGTTGTAAAAGATATAATTGGGAGACTTCAAATGTTTAATTCTCATCATTAAGCTCTAAAAATATACTAAAAAACATTAAATTTCTTGTGTGTTTTTAATATTTAATTGTAGAAAATATGTATATAAAAACAACTTTAAGATTATGAAAAAAACATT
>JABHUX010000015.1 GCA_018658635.1 Alphaproteobacteria bacterium | reverse complement strand
GAATAAAGAGTACAATTTCGAAGTACTCCACTAATAATTAACCCAATTGCAAGCCAGCCCCAAGGACCAATCATACCCAATGCAGTAAACGTTATAATAATAACTCCAGCAGTAATTCTTAAAACTCGATCAATACTTCCAACGTTCACTTTCATTTTTAATACCTCGTTGACTTCAATATACCTATTAGTTAGAACGAAACAAGAACATATTTATTATGAAAATACCGGTTATATTGCAGAAAGTATCAGCGGGTTTCCCATCACCGGCCACCGATTATGTTCAAGATGAAATCGATTTAAACAGCGAGTTGATAAAAAATCCGCCAGCAACTTTTCTAATTCGTGTGCAAGGCAACTCCATGACCGACCATAAAATTATAAATGGCGATTTATTAGTGGTAGATCGAAGTTTAAATTTAAAAAATGATTGTATTGCTATTATTAATTTCAATAACGAATTGGTTGTTAAAAATATTATTAAAGAGAACAATAATTTTTATATCAAAAATAAATTAGAGAAAATTTTAATTAATGAAAACTCAGACATTAATGTTTGGGGGATCGTCACTTACATTATTCATGCAGCCCATTAATAATAGAATTATTGCTTTAGTCGATTGCAATTCTTTTTATGTTTCCTGTGAGAGATTATTCAGACCCGATTTGAAAAGAAAACCCGTTGTAGTTTTATCTAATAACGACGGTTGCATTATCTCAAGATCAACGGAAGCAAAGCAAGTAGGGATTAAAATGGGCGAGCCTTATTTTAAAGCAAAGCCACTCATTGATAAATATAAAGTCTCAGTATTTTCATCTAATTATGAATTGTACGGTGATATGTCGCGACGAGTGATGAAAATATTAAAAAACTTTTCACCCGATATTGAATTTTATTCAATTGATGAAGCATTTTTAGATTTAACAAATATTAAAATGGATAATGTTCAAGAATATATTTTGCATATTAGAAAAGTAATTTTGCAGTGGACAGGTATTCCAGTTTCAATAGGAGCTGCCAATACTAAAACACTTGCAAAAATTGCAAATCATGTTGCAAAGAAAAATAAATTAGGTGTTGAGGAATTTATTACCAAAGATAAAAATGAAGTTGATGAAATTTTAAAAACATTTCCTGTACAAGAAGTGTGGGGGATTGGCAGGCAACTTTCTAAATTTTTTAATAATAATAATTTTTATAATGTTCATCAGCTTAAGTATGTTGATAATTATTGGGTTCGAAAAAATAGTAGTGTGGTAGTTTTAAAAACTATTCACGAACTGAATGGTATTTGCTGTTTTCCATTGAATTTTCAATATGTAGCAAGAAAAAATTGCTGTGTATCAAGATCCTTTGGTAAAACTATTACTGACCTTAATGATTTAAAAGAGGCGGTCGTTATGCATTGTATGACTGCGGCAGAACGAATTAGATCGGAGGGGTTAATAGTAAAGTCTGTTTATATATTTATTAAAACTAGCAGATTTAAAAAAGATTACGTATCACGGGTTCAAAAAGTAGACTTACCTATTGCAACGAACAATACTTTAGAACTTGTAAATTTATGCGCTAAAGCTTTGGAAAATATCTACATTAAAGGTTATTTTTACAGCAAAGCAGGGGTTATCTTTTCAGATTTAAAACCGAAAGATCATTATGAAAAAAACTTATTTTCAGATCAAAACTTAAATTTAGATCATTTGATGAAGGTGATTGATCAAACGAATAGCAAATTTGGCAGAGGTGCAATTTCTGTTGCAGCCGCAAGATTAAATAATAACTCAAAAATGAATAGACGTTACTCATCTAAAATTGACACTTCTTTTATAAAACTTGCTCCAACGGTTAGGGCATATTAATTATTGATTATCATGATCAATAAAGCAAAAGCCTTTATCATCCTCGGTAATCAACTTTTTTCACCCATCCATTTAAAAGGTTTTAAAGATCATCATTTCATGATGGCTGAAGATTATCAGTTGTGCACATATGTTAAACATCACCGTCAGAAGATATTACTATTTTTATCTGCCATGCGTTCTTATGCAGAGGAGTTAAAAAAAGCTAATTTCTCGCTGACCTATTTTGATTGCAAGCACGAATTATTTAAAAAAAGTTATGAAGATAAAATTTTAGTATTTTTAAATAAGATTAAAACAAAAAATGTCAGCTTATTTGAAGTTGAAGATAAGTTTTTTGAAACTCAATTAATTAATTTTTTCAAAAAAAATAAAATTGAATTCAGTTTTATAAAATCACCGATGTTTTTATCAAGTAGAGATGATTTTAAAGAATATTTACAAAATAATAAAAAGCCATTCATGGGTAATTTTTATAAAATTCAAAGAATTAAATTTAATATTTTAATGAAGAGCAAGAATGAACCGCTAGGTGGTAAGTGGAGTTTTGATGAAGATAATAGAAATAAATTAGATCCAAAAGTAGCAGTTCCAAAGCATATTATTTTTAAACAAACAAATCATACTGAGAATATTAAAAAATTCTTAGAGAAAAATTTTCTAGATCATCCAGGAGAAATTGAAAGTTTTAATTTTCCAACAACACGCAAAGATACTCTAAATTTATATTTTGATTTTTTAAAAAATAAGTTAAATTTATTTGGTGATTTTGAAGATGCTATCTCGCAAAAATCTCATATTTTATTTCATAGCATGTTAAGTCCATTAATTAATTTAGGACTTCTAACTCCAGAGCAAATTGTTAGTGAAACTTTAGCTTATGCAAAAACAAATAAAGTAAAATTAAATTGCCTTGAAGGGTACCTTAGACAAATTATTGGTTGGCGTGAATTTATGCGCGGTATCTATCAAAATTATGAGAGCAAATTAGAAAATACTAATTTTTTTAAACATAATAAAAAGTTAACTAAAAGTTGGTATGAAGGAACAACTGGAATTGATCCTTTAGACCACACGATTAAAAATTGCATTCAATATGGCTGGTCCCATCACATCGAACGCT
>JABHUX010000082.1 GCA_018658635.1 Alphaproteobacteria bacterium | reverse complement strand
TTTAATTTCAAAAACATCAACATCTTTATCTTTTTCTAACCAATTTTTTCTATAAATTTTTCCAATTTGAATTCCTCCAATAACAGCTATTTGCTCTCCTGGTTTTGAACCAAAAAATATTGGCCCACATTCAAATATTTTTTGATCTTCAAAATTTCTGTGAATATTATTTTTAATATGAATTAATAGATTTGAAAAAATAGAAGATCTTAAAGTATCTAAATCATTTGAAATTGGATTGGTAATTAATAAATCTTTATTATGTAGGCTAAACAAAGAATCAATTTTTGAATTTGTAAAAGAATAAGTAACTGTCTCCATATAGCCTTTATTAGCTATAGATCTTTGTGCAAATCGTTGTAATTTTTGTCTTCCTGTTAAAATATCTTTTGAACTATCAACTTCTGGCTTGATAAGTCGAATTTTATCATAACCCCTAATTCTTATTAATTCCTCTACTATATCAACTTCCTCTTTAATATCTGCACGCCAAGTTGGAATAGTTATTGAGTATATATTTTTACTTTCTTTAAATTTAAAACCTAAATTATTTAAAATTTTTTTAATTTCAGCTGATGAAATTTTACTTCCTATAATTTTTTCAAATTTTCCTGAATTGAATTTAATTTGTTTATTTTTAAAATTAGTTTCTCCAGAAATAAGGAAGTTACTAATTTTTCCTCCACATAACTTATTAATAATTTTTGCTGCAAGTTTTAATCCATATTCCATAATATTAGGATCAACTCCTCTTTCAAATCTAAATTTAGCGTCAGAATTAATTCCTAATTTCTTTGCAATTTTTGATATTTTGACTGGGTCAAATAAAGCCGATTCTATAAAAATATTTTTAGTATCTAAAGAGATTGAAGAACTTTCCCCGCCAATTACGCCTCCTAAACCAAGGATTTTTTGTTTATTAGTAATAAGGCATGCGCTATCTTCCAGTGAATAATTGTTGTTATCTAAAGCTAAAAACTTTTCTCCCTTTTTTGATGATCGCACAACAACTTTTCTTTCAATTTTATCAGCATCGTATGCATGTAGAGGTCTATTCAAATCAAGCATAATATAATTTGTAACATCAACAACAGCTGATATCGGATTCATTCCAACCGAAATTAATTTATCTTTTAACCATTTTGGACTTTCTACATTTTTAATTCCCTCAATATAACAGTGAGCAAATGAGGAGCATCCGGAGTTAGACTGAATAATAACTTTAAAAGGATTTTTAATATTAGTTTTTAATTTAATTTCTTCTAAATCAATTAATTTTCCAATACCTGCTGTTGATAAATCTCTTGCAATACCTCTTACTCCTAAACAGTCAGATCTATTAGGTGTAATAGATATATCAATTGCTGGCTCGCTATTGTTTTTAAAATAACTATTTCCAACTTTAAATTTTTTTGAGTCTAATTCGCTAATTCCTTGGCTTTCATCAGATAAGCCTCATTCAGATTCTGAACAAAGCATTCCATATGAATCAACTCCTCTAATATTAGTAACTTTTATCTTAAGTTGATTTTTTGGAATAATAGCCCCAGGTCCTGCATAAACAGTTAATAATCCATCTCTAGCATTTGAAGCGCCACAAACAACTTTTAGTATTTTTCCAGATCCAATATCAACATCGCATAATTTTAATTTATCTGCGTTTGGGTGTTTTTCTGCTTTAATAATTTTTGCTACTAAAAAAAAATTATTCTTATCTGTTGACCCAACACTTTCAACTTCTAGTCCTATATTATTTAAAGTTGAAACAATCTTTTCAATATTTGCGCTTGTTTTTAAATGGGTCGTTAACCAAGAAGAGGTTATTTTCATCTGCTAAAACCTCTATAATTTGCAGGTATATCTAAGGGATCAAATCCATAATGTTCTAACCATCTAACGTCCGTTTCAAAAAAAGATCTAAGATCGTTTATTCCATATTTAAGCATAGCCAATCGATCAATTCCGATACCAAAAGCGTAACCTTGATAGATTGAAGTGTTTACTTTGCAATTTTTTAAAACATTAGGATGAACCATTCCGCAACCTAATATTTCGAGCCATTTATCTCCCTCTCCAATAACAATTTTTCCATCTTTCAATTCATAGCCAATATCAACTTCTGCTGATGGTTCAGTAAAAGGGAAATGACTAGGTCTAAATCTCATCTTAATTTTATCCACTTCAAAAAACTTTCTAATAAAATAATCAAGAACTCCTTTAAGGTGTCCCATATTTACATTTTTATCTATGTGTAAACCTTCAACTTGATGAAACATAGGAGTATGGGTTTGATCACTATCGCATCTATAAGTTCTTCCAGGTGCAATGATTTTGAATGGCGGTTTTCCAGATAACATAGTTCTTATTTGCACTGGCGAAGTATGAGTTCTTAATAAAATTTCTTTGTCTTCACCTAAATAAAAAGTATCGTGCATATCCCTTGCTGGATGATGAGGTGGTGTATTTAATGCTGTAAAATTATTATATTCATTTTCAACATCGGGTCCTTCTGCTACTGAAAATCCTATCTCTCCAAAAATAGCTGTAACCTCATCAATGACTTGTGTGACCGGATGAATTTTTCCAAAAGAAATGGGTCTTCCTGGTAAGGTGACATCAATTCTATCTTCTGATAATTTTTTATTAATTTCTTTTTGTTCAAAAAGACTTATTTTAGAATTAATAAGATTATTAATATTGTCTTTTAATTTATTTAGATTTGAAGCAAAATTTTTTCTATCTTCCCCTTGAAGAGTTGTAATTTTTTTAAAAAGTTCTCCTATTTTTCCGTTTTTACCAAAAGCTTCTGATTTTACTTGTTCAATTTTATGAAGATTATCGGACTGACTTATTTTAGATTTAAATTCTTTTTCTAAATTTAAAATTTCATCCATGGTGGTCTACTAGTATTTATGAAACTAGTTTTCTAATTTAGGCTAGACTGTACCTTTTTTACGATGGATTTAAAAGCCTCTGGATTTTGATAAGCTAAATCTGCTAAAATTTTTCTATCAATAGAAATCTTTGTTTTATTAAGACCGTTTATAAATTTAGAATAAGTCAAACCTTGTTCTCTAACGCCAGCATTAATTCTTTGTATCCAAAGTGACCTAAAGTTTCTTTTTTTAGCTCTGCGATCTCTATAAGAATATTGTAAAGATTTTTCTACTGATTGTTTAGCAGTTCTAATTGTATTTTTTTTTCTTCCGTAAAAACCTTTGGCAGCTTTAAAAACTTTTTTATGTTTTGCGTGACTGGTTACCCCTCGTTTAACTCGTGACATAAATTATCCTCTTAGACTATTTGGCATGTAAGATTTCACAATCTTAGCATCAGCTTTAGACATAATTGCCATTCCTCTTTGTCTTCTAATCTGAGAATTAGTTCTTTTGATCATACCGTGTCTTTTTCCAGCTTGAGGCATTTTTACTTTGCCTGTTGCTGTAATTCTAAATCTTTTTTTAGCTGAGCTTTTAGTTTTGATCTTATACATAAAATAAATACCTGCGGTTTATACTAATATTAAAGATGAAAAACAATAAGTATGAAAGTGAAGAAACTGTTATTTTAATGGCTGAATAATAAAGGTCATTTGCTTACCTTCCATTTTTGGCGCCTGTTCAACTTTGCCAGTTATTTTTAAATCGCTTACAATTCTATCTGCAAGATCTTGGGCTAGCTTTAAATGCTGCATTTCTCTTCCTTTAAACTTAATTGTAAATTTTACTTTATCTCCTTTGACTAAAAATTTCTCCGTTGCTTTCATTTTAAAATTATAATCATGAACGTCTGTTCCTGGTCTCATTTTAATTTCTTTAAGAGTTACAACTTTTTGTTTCTTTTTTGCTTGGCTGGCTTTTTTTTGTAGCTCATATTTATATTTTCCAAAATCAGTTATTTTACAAACTGGTGGTTTTGCATTTGGAGCAATTTCGATTAAATCTAAACCCTGCTCTTTTGCTGTCATCAACGCATCGTTTAAAGAAACGATTCCAATATTTTGACCATCGCTTCCGATTAACTGAACATCAGTTGCTCTAATTCTATCGTTTACTTTTGGTCCTCGACTTGAAGAACTGTTAGACCTAAAATTGCTTCTGTTGTTTTGAAAATTTTGATTAATAACTATACTCCTAGATTTTTGGTGCTAAGGATTCTTTAACTAATAAGTTTACAGCTTCTTTTAAAAGTAATGTATCTTGTTTTTCTTGTCCAAGTCTTCGAAGTGTAATTGATTGATTCTCTTGTTCTTTGGATCCACAAATCATTAAAATTGGAATCTTAGATAAAGAGTGTTCTCTAATCTTGTAGTTAATTTTTTCATTCTTAAGATCAATAATATTCCTTATTTTGTTTTTATCAAGTTCAGCTGATACTTTTTTTGCATAATCATCAAATTCTTGAGAAATTGGAAGTATTGCAACTTGTTTGGGCGCTAACCACAACGGAAGTTTACCTGCGTAATGTTCAATTAAAATACCTATAAACCTTTCAAGTGATCCAAATAATGCTCGATGCAACATAACCGGGGTTTTTTTAATTCCATCTTTATCAATGTAAGTTGCACCTAATCTACCTGGTAAATTTAAATCTACTTGTAAAGTTCCACACTGCCAATCTCGACCAATTGTATCTCTTAAAACAAATTCAATTTTAGGACCATAAAACGCTCCTTCACCTTTATTGATAGAATAATCTAATTTTGAAGCTTTCACGGCTTCTAATAATGCAGCTTCTGCCTGATCCCATAGTTTATCATCTCCGACTCTTTTTGCTGGACGATCAGAATATTTTAAAATTACTTTCTCAAAACCAAAAGCTTTATAAATATCTAAGATCAACTTTGTAACTTTTAATGACTCTTCTGTAATTTGATTTTCAGTACAAAAAATATGAGCATCATCTTGTGTGAAGGATCTAACTCTCATTAACCCATGTAAAGATCCCGAACTTTCATAACGATGAACTTTGCCAAATTCTGATAATTTCAAAGGTAAATCTCTATAGCTTTTAAGTCCTTGATTAAAAATTTGAACACAGCCTGGACAATTCATAGGTTTAATTGCAAAGACTCTCTCATCTGGAGTTTTTGTTGTATACATATGTTCTTGAAATTTTTCCCAATGACCAGATTTTTCCCATAATGTTTTGTCTAAAATATCAGGTGTGTTTACTTCTCGATAACCAGCTTGAGTTTGCCTTTGGCGCATAAAATCAATGAGAGATTGAAATAGCTGCCAACCTGCTTCATGCCAAAATACAGCTCCTGGACTTTCTTCTTGAAAATGAAATAAATCCATAACTTTTCCAAGTTTACGATGATCTCTTTTTTCAGCTTCTTCTATTCTTTGTAAATATTCGTCTAACTCTTTTTTATTTCTCCAGCATGTTCCATAAATTCTTTGAAGCATTTCATTATTTGAATCTCCTCGCCAATAAGCTCCTGCAAGTTTTGTCAGCTTAAATGCTTTGCCTATTTTTCCAGTAGAAGTTAAGTGTGGTCCTCTACATAAATCATGCCACTTACCATGAAAATAAATTGAAAGTTCTTCTTTATTTGGAATGCTATTTATTATTTCAGCTTTATAAAGCTCTCCTTTTTTCTTAAAATGCTCTATAGCTTTGTCTCTATCCCAGACTTCTCTTGTTGTGGGTTCGTCTCGATCAATAATTTCTCTCATTTTTTCTTCAATTTTTACTAAATCTTCGTCAGTAAAAGTTTTCTTTCTAGAAAAATCATAATAAAAACCATTTTCAATAACTGGGCCAATAGTAACTTGAGTGTCTTTAAATAGTTCTTGAACTGCCATAGCAAGAACATGTGCAGTATCGTGTCTTATAACTTCTAATCCGTAATCATCTTCAAGGGTAATGATTTGTACCGTAGAATCTTTTTCAATAAATGTACTTAGATCCTTAAAAATATCATTTACTTTTATAACTAAAGCTTTTTTTGCAAGTGAAGGGCTGATAGTTTTTGCAATCTCATGTCCAGTCACTTTTCCTGGAAATTGGAGTTTTTTCCCATCTAAAAGCGTGATGTTAAGCATGTCTCTATTTAAACTAAGGACTTATAAATTTCTAGTGTTTTAGAACACATCTGATCTACTGTATAATTATTAATAACATTAGCTCTACCTTTTGCTCCCAAATCTTTTAAAAAACTTTTATCTTTTTTTGAAATTTCAATAATCATTTTTGCCAAATCTTTTTCATCATCAGATTTAAAAAGCCAACCTGTTTTTCCATCAATAATTGTTTCGTTAGAACCTCCAATATTGCTTGCAAGTATTGGCTTTTCCATTGCTTGTGCTTCAACTGCCACTCTGCCAAATGCCTCTGGTTCAATAGAAGCTGATAATACTAAATTACACGCGTTATAAGCTGATGGCATAAAAGTTTCGTGTGAAATAATCTTTACATTATCCTCTAATCGATGCTCTCTAATAAAATCTAAAAGATATTCTCTATATTCAGTTCTACCTTGATCATCGCCAAGTATAATTGCACTAATATTATTTAATAAATTTTCTTGCTTAAGAAATAATAAAGTATTTAAAAAAAGAAACTGGCCTTTCCAAAAAGTTAATCTACCAGGTAGCAATATTAAAAAATTATTGCTCGATATCCCCCAACGCGTTCTGACATTATTCAAATCTTCAATATTTGAATTTTTTGGATTGAAATAATTAATATCAATTCCTCTTGGTATAAGAAAAATTTCTTTTGGGTAATTATAATTATTTCTTATATGATCAAAAATAAACCTAGATCCAGCAATGACTAAATTACCTCTTAACATAACTGAATTATAAAATTTTTTTAAAGAGTTATTAAAATTATAAGTACCGTGGAAAGTAGAAATTAAAGACACTCCTAATAATTTACTTACAAAATAACATGACCACGCTGGTGCACGGCTTCGAACATGAATAATGTTAATTTTATAGAATAAAACAATAAATAAAATTACAAATATATTAAAAAAAATTACAAGCGGGTTTTTGCTCTGTACTGAAAATTTAAAAATTTTTACTTTTGTTCGGTCGATATTTTTAATTTGTTCTCCGCCTGAACATAATATTGCGGAGAAGTAATTTTGATTAGCAATAAATTGCCCAATATCTTTGCAACCTGTTTCTGCACCACCTACATCTAATCTTGGAATAACTTGCAATAAACGAATTTTTTTATCCATTAAATTAATATGCTATACTTTAACAATGAATAATCCAAAGCAAAATTTTTTTTTAACAAAAAATAATCAAAAAATTCATTACAAATTTATTAATAATAAAAGTCCAACCACAATTATTTTTCTTCACGGATTAATGTCAAATATTAAAAGTAAAAAAGCTAAATACTTAAAGAAATTTGTTAATATAAATAAAATAAACTTATTATTATTTGAATATAGCGGTCATGGTAGATCTTCTGGACGATTTATAGATTTTAGTATTAAAAATTGGATAGAAGATTCAAGGTCAATTATAAAAAAAATGATCAAAAAAAATAAGATAATTCTTATTGGTTCTAGTATGGGTGCTTGGATCGCAGTTGTTCTAATTAAATATTTTTATAAAAGAATTAAGGGCTTTATAGGTATTGCTCCTGCTCCTGATTTTACTGAAGAGTTGATTTGGAAAAAGTTAAATACCATTGAAAAAACTAAAATAAAAAGAGGAAAAATCTATAAATTAAAAAGTAGTTATAATAATTTTTATCCTATAACAAAAAAATTTATATTTGATGGAAAAAAATTCTTAGTTCTCAATAAAGAAATTAAATGTGATTTTCCAATTGAACTATTGCATGGCATCAAAGACACTTCAGTTCCTTGGTTTCATTCAATAAGATTAATAAAAGCTTTAATAAGCAAAAAATTAAATTTAACAATTATTAATGATGGCGATCACTCTTTATCAAAAGCTCAAGATTTAAAAAAACTAGATTTAGCGATTAAAAGTATTATTTGAAATACTTTTAAAGCCTTCTTTGTAAGTTGGAAAATATAATTTCACTTTTAAATCTTTTTTGATTTTTGCATTACTAACTTTTTTTGAATCTTTATAAAAATTTTTCATTTCACCTTCATTTAACGATTGAAAAGATATCGGGGATGGAGTTCGAGTTCCCATCAAACTGCAAGCGTAAGATATAGTTTTATCATAAGAACATGGCATATTGTCTGCTACATTATAAATTTCTCCAGCTTTTGAATAAATTAAAGATTTGAATAAAACTTGCGCTATATCAGCAACATGAATTCTCGAAAAATAATGATTATTTTTTTTAACATAACGAATTTGACCATTTACTAATCGTAAAAATACATTTCTCTCCGGAGAATAAATTCCTGACAATCTAAATATTCTTGTTGGAACAAAGTGGAATCGATTTAATTTTAGCCATTCATTCTCAGCTACAATTCTATTTATTCCTGTATCGTTATTGGTTAATAATTTGCTTTTTTCATTAACCCATTTTCCATCGTGATTTCCATAAACACTCGTTGATGAAAGATATCCTAACCATTTAATTTTTTTATTTAAAGATATTTGCTTATAAAAATTTTCAATAACGAAATCTTTTCTATCTCTTGGTGGTATTGAAACTAATATATGACTTGCATTTAAAATATATTTTATAATTTTTTTATCAAATTTATTATTATTAAAATAAAAGTTTTTATAATTAATATTTAAAAATTTTTTACTAAAACTTTTAGATCTTGAAGTTGTAATTAGATTAATTTTATATTTATTTTTTAAAAGTTCTTTTACAAAGTATTTAGCTGTTAAACCAAAACCAAAACAAACTAAACTAATTGATTTAGACCGCTTTTCCATGAACTGCCTTATTCGATAATGGTTGTTTTAACTTATCTAACATTTCTTTAGGGCAAACTTGATAAAAATTACT
>JABHUX010000081.1 GCA_018658635.1 Alphaproteobacteria bacterium | reverse complement strand
TAGTTGTTGGGGTTCTTTATGTTTTA
Source organism: Alphaproteobacteria bacterium (assembly GCA_018658635.1). Classification (GTDB taxonomy): domain Bacteria; phylum Pseudomonadota; class Alphaproteobacteria; order Pelagibacterales; family Pelagibacteraceae; genus Fontibacterium. Next base: position 3,231 of record JABHUX010000081.1, on the reverse strand, counting down.
TATGGAGGCATCGCCACACCCAATGAAGCATCTGCCGTTGGGGCGTTGATTAGCATTATCTTAGTTGCTGTAGTTTATAAAATGTACAAAGTAAAAGATATTTGGGCAATTCTAACGGAGTCTATGTCGGAAAGCGTAATGCTTATGATGATTATTGCAGCATCATTTTTATTTAGTTTTGTTTTATCTAATCTTTACGTAACACAATCTTTGGCTAATGAGATGGTAGCTATAGCCTCTAACAAATGGCTATTGATGCTTTATATTAATATATTTTTATTAATTGCAGGATGTTTTTTACCACCAGTTGCAATTATTCTAATGACTGCTCCAATATTATATCCAATTATAACTGCCGCAGGTTTTGACCCTATTTGGTTTGGTGTAATTATGACGATTAATATGGAAATTGGCCTAATAACACCCCCGGTTGGACTTAATTTATTTGTAATTCAGGGAATTGCGCCAGACATATCTATTGGAAAAATATTAAAAGGATCATTTCCTTTTGTATTGTTGATGATGTTGCAAATAATTATTCTTTGTATTTTTCCAGAAATTGCCACTTGGCTTCCCCAGGCTGTCATGAAATAAAACCCCATGGCGGGTTTAAAAAAATTTCTAGCTTTCATTGCAGATAAAGGAAAAAAAATTGTCACTAATTTATTCGTAAAAAAGAAAGATGCAGTTGATCATTTAGTAGATTTATGTGATGAGCTTATTTCAGAAAATGGTGCTATCTCAGGCATTACTATCTCAAGAGAAATATTTATTATTTATGACAAGTTTAGCTTAGATGAAAAAGAAAAATTTTTTTTAATAATTAATAAAAAATATAGACCAGACTATTCCACAATTAACAAAGCGAGCAGAGATTTTATTGACAATAATAATGAGATCACTTTATCAAATTTAAATTTAGCAGTCGAAGGCAGGAGACAAGAATTAATTAGAAGATTAAATTTAGCTCCTAACGGAACACAGTACCTTGTTAATATGAGAGAAGATCTCTTATATTTTTTAGCAAAAGATAATAAATTACAAACATTAGATAAAGACTTTAGGCATTTATTTAGATCTTGGTTTAACCCAGGTTTTTTAAAGTTAGTTCGCATTCAAAAAGATACTGACTCAGATATTCTTCAAAAAATAATAAAGCATGAAAGAGTTCATGAAATTAAAAGTATTGAATCGCTATATAGAAGATTAGAAAACGATAGGTTGTTTTTTGCTTACTTTCATCCAATTGTAGATAAAGATCCTCTAATCTTTGTTCAAGTTGCTTTAACAAAAGGCGTTGGTACTTCTATTCAAGAAATTACTGAAGGGGGAATTTCTAGTTTAACTGATTATGATACTGCAACTTTTTATTCAATCAGCAATGCTAATAAAGGTTTACAAGGAATTACTCTTGGAAATTTTTTAATTAAGAGAGTGGTATTTCAAATTCAACAAGAAATGCCAAAAATAAAAAATTTTTTTACTCTTTCACCAATACCTGGTTTTGCAAATTGGTTTCTGCTTCAGTCAGATGAGAAAATTAAAAAAATATTAAAGAATTTTGATATAAGAAGATTGCTTTTTTTAAAAGATCAAGAGGATATTAATTTTAATCAATATAAAATTGAAGATAACAAAGAAGCGCTAAAAAAATTAGTTTATTATTATTTAGTTGAAGAGAAAAAAGATAAAAAACCAATAAATTCTGTTGCTTATTTCCACTTTAATAATGGCGCTCTGTTACACGATATTCTTTTAAACGCTAATCTTTCATTAAATGGTTACAAGGAGTCATTTGGCATAATGGTTAATTATCATTACGAACTTGAAAAAATACTTCAAATTCATGAAGATTTTGTTAAAAAAGGTAAGATTTTATTGTCTGAAAATTTAAAAGCTTATGCCTAAAATTAATAGAAAAGTTTGTGTAGCGCCTATGATGGACTGCACTGACCGACATGACAGATATTTTTTAAGATTAATAAGTAAAAATGTCATGCTTTATAGCGAAATGATATCTACTGGCGCTATTTTAAGAGGTAATCAAAAAAATGTTTTAGAATTTAGTGAGTTTGAAAAACCGGTGGCTCTTCAGCTGGGCGGTTCCTCAGTAAAAGAATTATCAGAGGTATCAAAGATTGCAGAAGACCATAATTATGATGAAATTAATTTAAATTTAGGTTGCCCTAGTAAAAAAGTCCAAAAGAATAAGTTTGGAGCTTGTTTAATTAAAGAACCTGATTTAGTTGCAGAATGTCTTTCAGGAATGGTCAACTCAACAAAGCTTCCGGTAACTGTTAAAACTAGAATAGGCTTTGATGATGTGGAGGATTTTGAATATTTAGATAAATTTATAAAAAAAATAGCAAGCGCAGGTGTTAAGACGATTATTTTACATGCTAGAAAAGCCATTTTAAAAGGTTTAAGCCCAAGAGATAATTTAAGAATACCAAAATTAAATTATGGAATTGTAAAACAAATAAAAGACAGCAATCCTAATTTAGAAATTATTATTAATGGTGGAATTACGACGACAGAACAAATCAAAGAACATTTAAATAATGTAGACGGAGTAATGATTGGAAGATCTATTTATCATTCACCATATTTTTTAGCAGATATTGAAAGAGACATATTTAATAATAATGACATTCCAACAAGAGAAGAGATTGTTAAAAAAATTGTTGAATATTGTTTAATAGAAGTAAAAAAAGGAACAAGAGTTAATCAGGTTATGAGACATACCGTTGGATTATTTCATGGAATTAATGGAGCTAATTTTTGGAAAAGATATTTAAGTGATAACATGCTAGTAAGAGATGCAGATGTAAATAAAGTGAACTATATGCTAGATTTAGTAAGTCATAATTCAATTAAAATTAGTTTGTAGATCAGAAACATTATTGTTATTATTAAAACATGTTTGAAGTTATAATATTAGTTTTTGGAATAATGATAGGGGCAGGAGATGAAAAAACTAATAAGTTTATAGATTCAGGCGTTAAAACAGTTAAAGAGACCACAGAAACAGTTATTCAAAAAGCAAAAGATATTACTAAATAATTCCTTTAATTAACGGTTTCAAAAATATTAAATAATAATTGTGATATGTGCTGAGGTTTTTGATCAGTAAAATCAGAGATTTGATGTCTACAGCTAGTGCCGTTTGCAACTATAATATCGTTATCTTTTAATTCTTTTTTAATTGTGGGTACTAAAGATAAGTAAGCC
>JABHUX010000014.1 GCA_018658635.1 Alphaproteobacteria bacterium | reverse complement strand
TTTTAAATTTTTATCATGCTCGTTAATAGGCTGAGAGGTACCACAATTATACACTTGTGTTTCAAGATTTCTAAATAAAGTGTTCTCATCAATAAGTTTTAATTCTAATGCATTAGCTATTGTTAAGGCCTTAAATACTGAACCTAATTCGTAAATGCCAAGAGTAATCTTATTTAAAAACTTTTCATCATTTACTAATGTACGCCTATTAATGTCAAAATCAGGCAAGGAGACTAGTGATATTATTTCTCCAGAATTAACATTCATGAGAAGTGATGCCGCACCTCTTGCTGAATAATCATTAATAGCTATTTCTAGAGCATCTCTTACTTGCGATTGTATCAACGCATCTAGTGTAATTTGAAAAGAACTGTTAGAAAATTTACTATTTAAAATCTGACTATTAAAATGATTTTCAAGTCCTGAAATTCCTTTGTTGTCTTCATCTGTTTGTCCTAGCACATGGCTAAATAAATTTCTCTGAGGATAAATTCTCACCTGTCTTCTACTTAGCTCTATTGCAGGCTCCCCCAGCATAATCGCTTTTTTATATTCAATATGATCAAGTTTTTTCTTAAGAACTAATCTTTTTTTTTCTAAACTCTCTTTTTGAATTTCGTTTATATTTAATCCTGGAAATTGTGATTTTAATTTGATTAAGAGTTGAGGTAAATTATTTGTATTATCAACTTTTAAAACAAGGTCGTAAATATCAATATTTTTTGCTATTAATAAATTAGCTCTATCAATAATATCTCTTCTTTCATTATAGTCTTTGTCAGTAATAAAATCGTCAAAACTAATTTCATTACTTCTGTTAATACCAAGATATAAAAGTTTTAATAAAATTATTAAAAATACAAAGAAAAAAATTTTAAATAAAAAATTTGCTCTAGAATTAAATAAGGAATGACTACTATTTGTGTTATTTTTATTATCATTATTAATAAAATTTTGAAAATAAAAACTTTTTTGTTTATTATTATTTAATTTATTTTTCATTTAAGTATTTAAAATTAGTTTTATCCATTTCTATATAATCTGGAGATAAGTGCTTTTTAGCTAATTGTTTCACTCTTTCTGGAGCAGAAAGATAATTATTTTCTAACTTTTCATTCTTTAATTTTTCAACTAAATCTGTCTGTTCCTGTTTTACTTTTAGTATTTCCTTTTCAAGATCGCGAGTTTTGTTCTTAATATAAGACACACATATTGTTCCAAAAATAACAATAAATGCCACGATTGATATTCTTTTACGCATGCATAACCTCTTCTAATTGAAAATATTTTTCAAGATTTAGATATGATCTTTTAAATTCAAATGAGTGATCTTGAATTTTAGTTGCACATCTCAATTTTGCAGATCTTGCTCTGTTATTATTTTTTATTTCTTTCTCAGATGCAATAATGGGTTTTCTATCTTTAATTTCTAATATATTAAAATTTTCATTTTCACTATTTTCTGGTAAATAACGAGATGTCCCTTTTTTCTTATTTGAAAAAATATCAAAAACTTTTTTAACAATCTTGTCTTCTAAAGAATGAAAGGTAATAACAACTATTTTTCCATCTATGGACAAATTATTTATCGCTGAAATTAGACCTTCATAAAGTTCGGTTAATTCCTGGTTTACAATCATTCTAATTGCTTGAAAAATTTTTGCACAAGAATCTACTTTATTGTATTTGCTATTTTTGTATCTTTTAGCTCTTAATATAATCTCAGCTAATTCTTTTGTTGAACTTATTTCTTTATCTTGTCTTTTTTGAACTATTAGTTTTGCAATTAATCCTGAATCTTTATCTTCTCCAAATAAATTAAAAATATTTCGTAAATCTTTCTGATCAAGTTTATTAATAATATCGTGGGCTGTAACATTATTTTTTCCCATAGTCATTTTTAACAATCCATCTTTTCGATAAGAAAATCCTCTTTCAGGATTATCAATTTGGAAGGAAGAAAGTCCAAGATCAAAAATAATTGCAACAGGAGTTTTCTGTAGATTTCTTTCTTTTAAAATACTTCCTAAATTACTAAATCTATCAGTAATAAATTCAAACCTGCTCTTATATTCTTTGCTTGTTTCTTTAGAAAATTTTTCAACAAAATTATCTCTGTCTATAGAAATAACTTTTGTATTTTTATTAGATAGTATCTTTCTGGTAATACTTCCGCCACCAAAAGTACAATCGATATAAACTCCAGATTTGTAAGGAGTTAATATCCTATCAATGTCTTCCGACATCACTGGAATGTGTTTAAATTCCAGTGACATGGGAAAGTTTTATCTTTAATTAATCTCTAATTAGTTTGACGTCTTAAAAAGGCAGGAATTTCTAAGTCTGCTTTTTCTGCATCAGTAAGATCATGTCCTAAATCTTTAAAGAATTGAGAAGAACCTTCTTTATTATTAGAAATGTCTTTCAAATTTTCATCTTCAGAAAATAGTTTTGGAAAAGATGTAGCCTCTTCAACTATTTGCGTATTTTCTTTTTCATTTAGTCCGCTTAAATCCTGAGAAGAAATATTTTGTTCTTGAGCAGCATTAGAACTTATGGCCTCCTCTTGAACATTCATATGATTGAATACTTGATTATTTATCTCAGCAACGTGTGAGGTTTCTTGAAACATATCAAGAGCTGTCGCTCCATTAGTCATTGCTTGAGGAGCTGTTTGGGCTTTATAATTTGGAACAAAAGATTGTTGTGGTCTATTGTAAGTATTACTGTACCCATGATTTCTATTATTAATATGTCTCATCATGCTAACTACTGGCTTATTATTAGTAGCTGCTTCTCCACCTAAACCAGTTGCAACAATTGAAACTCTCATTTTTCCATCTAAGGCATCTTCGAAAGTAGAGCCTACTAAAATTTCAGCTGAAGGATCAACCTCTGCTCTTATTTTGTTAGCTGCTTCATCTACTTCAAATAGAGTGATGTCATTACCGCCGGTAATATTAATTAGAAGACCTCTTGCTCCTTTTAATGAATAATCATCAATTAAAGGGTTAGCTAAAGCTGCTTCTGCAGACATTACTGCTCTTTTATCTCCCTCTGCCTCTCCAGTTCCCATCATAGCTTTGCCCATACCCTTCATCACTGTTTCGATATCAGCAAAATCTAGATTGATAAGACCTGGCTTAACAATTAAATCTGTTATTCCTCTAACGCCTTGCATTAAAACATTATCGGCCATTTTAAATGCTTGAGGAAAAGTAGTTTTCTCATTCGCAACTTTAAATAAATTTTGATTAGGAATTATAATGCTAGTATCAACATATTTCCTTAATTCTTCCAAACCTCTTTCAGCAGCTTTCAATCTTCCAGGACC
>JABHUX010000080.1 GCA_018658635.1 Alphaproteobacteria bacterium | reverse complement strand
GTGACGATGTTTTTTTTTATATCATCTGGCAATTTACTATATAAAATAGCCATCTCCAGTGAACCAAGTTTTTTATTGTCATTAATCTTTTCTCCCATCTGAATTACGGAATAGAAAGAAAGAACCTTACCAATTTCGGGTAAACTTTCTAAATATTTATGTATATTTGCTATTGTTTCGGTTCTAAAATTTGTAAACCAGTAACTGTCTTTAAATTCATCTGAGTTAGAAGTTTCAAAAAAGTCATCACTTGCATCTTTTTTTGAAGAGGTGTCTTTAAATTTAACAATAATTTCTAACGGCGTTGTACCTCCTAATTTTTCGTCAATTAATTTCATACCTTTATATATTTCGGTGTCTTTATTGAAATAATTTATAAAACTATTTTCAACAGTAATTTTAGAAGAGCCGTAAAAGCTAGCTAGTAATATTCCTGCCGAAGAAAATATAATTAATAATTTTTGGTTAATTGCAAAATGAGCTAAATTCTTAAAAAATTTAGAATCCTTACTTTGGTCTTTTTTAACAATCTTAGGTTTGAATTGAATTATTAGAGAAGGGAGTAAGATCATTGTAACTAGCATTGAGATAATAAGTCCTACACTCATCATGTAACCAAAATCTATCACAGGTCTGATGTCGCAAAAAATGAATGATAAAAAACCTATAATGGTAATGAAAACACCATAAAGTATTGATTGAAAAATGCCGTTTGCAGTTAGCTGAGTAAGTTGAGTTTCTGTTTTTTTTGGATATAGATTTTGAAATTGCTTATATCTTTGAATGTAGTGAATATTAATTTCCATAGTTAGAACTAACATTATGGAAATAAAGTTCGAGGATATAACAGTTACTTTCCAATTAAGATATCCAAGAGTACCTATCATGAGAGCAATAGATATTAGGCAACTTAAAAGTGGAAAAATGACCCATTTAATATCTCTAAAGATAATCCAGAGAGTTATAAGCATAAATATAAAAACTCCAGATCCAAAAATTACGATATCTTTTTTGACGTAATTAATTAGATCATCAACAATCATCGGTATACCTGATAAATTTATGCTTGCTTGAGTTTTATAATTTGCAATATGAGATCTTATTTCTACATTATAATCTTCATATTCTTTATTTCTTTGTTTTTTTAATTTTTCTAAATAAATTGAATGTTTATCGAATTGGATTTTATTTTCAGAAGTTAGTTGATTTTTTTCTTTTTTATCTAAGAAATTTTTATTTAATTTTAGAGCTGATAAATATTCTTGATTGTCTTTTATGTAAACAACTATTCCAAAAACAGAAGCGTCATCATTAATAATTAATTTTTTATATACTGGACTACTTTTTAATTCTTTAAGAGCTTTGTTAAAATCTACATCTTTGCTGGCGATATATTCAATATCTTTAATTTTTTCTATTAGTGGCTTGTCCGAACTTTCAAAAAGAGGGCTATTAAGTATACTGATAGTCTTGCTGACCCATTTAAAGTTATTAATTTCATCAACAAATTTTTTAAATTCGATAATATTGTTTTTATTAAGGGTCTGTTTTGGAGAGTAGGTAACAACAAAAAAATCTTCAGAAGAGTAACGCTCGTTAACAGATCTTAAATAATTTAGATCAGGGTCATTCTCTATCAAAAGAGTATCAGCAGAAGCATCTAATTGAAATTTTTTACCCTGATAAAAAGCTAAAGATAATAAAATTAATAAAAAGATTAGTATTAGCTTAGGCTGTTCTAATATTTTTTTATAAATTGAGTTTATAAAATCCATATTTTAATTAACATAAACCTTTTCGCATCTATCGGAGATAGAGGTAATAATATCATACGGTGAAGTATCAGATATTCTTGCAAAATCATCCAAAGATATGTTTTTACCAAACACTTCTAGATAATCGCCAATTTTTATTTTATTTTTAACTTTAGTAATATCAATAATCATTAAATCCATTGAGATTCTGCCTATCATAGGAAGTTTAATATTTTTATAAAATACATGACCTATGTTTGATATTTTGATTTTGACACCGTCAGCATATCCAAGAGGTATTGTAGCTGTAACTATATTTTTTTTTGCTTTATAGGTTTGATTATATCCAGCAGTCTCTCCTTTTTTTAGAGAGTTTATCTGAATAACTGGCGATATTAAAGAAACTACATTTTTTAATTTTTTATTAAAAAATAACTTTCCGCCATATAAAGCAATTCCAGGCCTCACCATATCGAAGTGATAATCTTTTCCTAAAAATATTCCTCCAGAAGCAGCAAGGCTAAATTTACAGTTTTGAAATTGAAACATTGATTTAATTTTTAAAAATTTATTTTTTTGATCATTATTATATTTACTTTTTTTCTCATCAGCGCTAGCAAGGTGAGTAAATATTATAACTTCTTTAAATTTTTGAAGAATAGATCGGTCGTTACGTAATTTTAGAATATCTTCATTTTGAAACCCAGATCTGCACATTCCAGTGTCGACCTGAATAGCTAATTCTTTGAAGACTTTTTTTTTATTTAAAAAATTTGTCCACTTTTTAAATTGCTCGTAAGTATTAAGAACAGGTATAAATTTATTTTTTAAAAAAATTTTCTCTTCATTTTTATTTAATCCGTTGGCTACGTAAATATTAATATTAGGTACGTTTTTTTTTATTTTTAAAGCTTCAATAATATTTGCAACCCAAAAATCTTTGCATTTATTTTTAATTAAGAATTTTGCTATTGGAATATCTCCAAGACCGTACGCATTTGCCTTAATGACGGGGCAAATGATTGTATTTGAAAATTTTTTTATAATGTTAAGATTATTTTTAATATTACTTAAATTAACAATTACTTTTGAATGCGAATATTGCATTCATGGTTAATTATCAAATTTTATATTATTTGCATCTTTAAACTTAGTATAAGCGCTCTCAAATTCTAAATTAATTATACCTGTAGGACCATGTCTTTGTTTGCCAATTATTACTAGTGCTTGATTATGTACTTGGCTCATTTTTTCTTGCCAGGTTATGTGTTCTGCAGTTCCAGCCTGAGGTTCACTTTTCTCTAAATAATATTCTGGTCTATATACAAACATAACCACATCAGCATCTTGCTCGATAGAACCCGACTCTCTTAAATCTGACAGCTGAGGTCTTTTATCATCTCTTTGCTCAACAGCACGAGATAACTGTGATAGTGCTAAAACAGGAACGCTCAGCTCTTTAGCTAGAGCTTTTAGTCCTTGAGTTATTTCTCCAATTTCCTGAACTCTACCTTCATATTTAAAATTTCCAGTAGTCATAAGTTGTATATAATCGACAACAATTAAATCTAGACCATGAAGTCTTTTAATTCTTCGGGCTCTATTTGCTAATGTAGAAATTTTAATTGCAGGAGTTTCATCGATATAAAGAGGAAGATCATTAATATTTTTTGAAGCTTCAATAAATTTTTCTAAATCTTCCTGAGTAATTTTTCCCCTTCTTATGTCATTTGATCTAATTCTCGATTGCTCAGCTAAAATTCTTGTTGATAATTGCTCAGAAGACATCTCCAAAGAAAAAAACGCGACAGAAGATTTTCCTTCATTTTTTTCCATAATTTTTTTTGCAGCATGAAAAGCAATGTTAGTTGCAAGAGCAGTCTTTCCCATAGAAGGCCTTCCAGCGATGATAACTAGATCACCTTTATGCATTCCTCCAAGTCTCTCATCTAAATCACGAAGACCTGTTGGCACACCAACTATACCTTCGTCATTCTTGAAGGCTCGCATTGCCATATCGACAGTTTCTCCAAGAGCTTTTTCAAATGACATATATGATCTGTCAAATTTTCCTCTTTCAGCAAGGTCGAAAAGTTTTTTTTCTGTTCCTTCTATTAATTGTTCAGCAGTATGTTCTAAATTTTTGTTATTAGCTTCTGCTAATATATTGTCAGATAACTCGATAAGTTTTCTTCTTAAATGAAGATCGTAAATTACTTTGGCATAGTCTTTGGCCTGAAAAGCAGAAGTTGAAAGTCTTGTGAGTTTTGCAATGTATTCATTACCGCCTAATTCTTTTAATGACTGATCATTTTCTAGATAATTTTTTAAAGTGATCGGACTTGCAAGTAATCCCTTACTGATTAATTTGTTCAAATAATGGAATATTTTTTGATGAATTGGATCAAAGAATATATTTTCATTAACAATAGTCGAGATTTCGTCAAATATTTCGTTATTAACTAAAATCGAACCTAATATTATTTGCTCTGCCTCTATATTACTGGGTAATTCTTTAGTGGTATTTAAAATTCTAATATTTTCCGCACTCATGGAAATATTTAAATTTATTTAAGATTCGAGTATAGAATAATTTTTTACTCGTATAATGTGGATAAGTTAATAACTTTGTGGTTAAACTATTTTTTCAACTGAAACAACTTTTACTTTTATTGAAGCCTGAACATCTGCATGTAAATTTATTATCACTTCATAATCCCCAATTTTTTTAATTTGTTCCTTAAGTTCGATCATATTTGCTGAAATATTTTTAAAATTGTGTGTTTCTAAATTTTGGATAATCTCTTTTATAGTTAAAGACCCGTATAAAGCTCCTCCTTCCATAGAATTTTTTGTGATTTTTAACTCAAATTTGTCAATTTCTTTTTGAATTTTTACAGCTACATTTTTTAGATCATTATTTTTTTTGTTTAATTCTTCTTTTCTTTTTTCAAAAATAGCTAAATTTTCTTTTGAAGCAACTAGCGCCTTGTTGTTTTTTAAAAGATAATTCCTAGCAAAACCATTCGCAACTTTTACTTTGCTACCAATTTTTCCTAATTTTTTAATATTTTCTAAAAGAATAACTTCCATAATTAATCCACTACAAACGGTAATAAAGCTAATATTCTAGCTTTTTTAATTTCATTAGATAACTCTTTTTGTTTTGCGTAACAAACAGAAGTTATCCTACTAGGCAACATCTTTCCAGTTTCAGATATATATTTTTGAAGCAACTTTAAATTTTTATAATTAATTAAAGGTGCATCTTTTACGCTTAAAGGACAATCTCTTGTAAATTTAGTAGTTGCTTTTTGAAAAAGCATTAAGTTTGAATTATTATTTTTTTTGGGTCTTTTAATATTTTTTCTTTTCATTATTTATTTTCTTCTTTTTGAATTAATTCTGAATTTTCCTCAGGTATATTTTTTATTTTAATAGTCATAAATCTTAAAATATTTGAATCAATTCTTTCAATTTTTTCTAGTTCTTGAATAACTATAGGTTCTCCAGAAAAATATAAATTTGTATAATAACCCTTTTTAAAATTTTTAATTGGATATGCTAATTGTCTAAGACCCCAATTTTCTTTTTTTTCAATTTTCCCTTTATTTTTTTTAATTAGATCTTCAATTTTTTGATGAAGATCAGAAAGATCTTTATTATTTAAGCTTTGAGAAGCTATATATGTATGTTCGTAATAATTCATTTTAACTTTTGGTTGCTTTTGATTAGCATCCCAACCTTAATATTAAAGTCGAGAAAGTCAGGGCAATATATAATTTTTTTTTTTTAATACAACAGTGTTAATTTTGCTATAATTACTCACTTAATTATGAAAGCAATCGTATTTCCAGGGCAGGGTTCCCAGTATGTTGGAATGGGGAAAGATTTTTATGATAATTTTAACGAAGCTAAAGAGGTATTTCATAAGGTTGATGATGCTTTAGGTTTTAAATTATCAAATATTATTTTAAATGGACCCAAAGAAACTTTAGATCTTACGGAAAATACTCAACCAGCCATAATGACCGTAGGAGTTGCAATTTATAAAGTTTTAAAAAAACAAAAAATAAATTATTTAAAAGATTATAGTTTTTTTGCAGGACATTCTTTAGGAGAGTACACCTCTTTGATTTGCTCAGGCTCATTAACCTTAGAAGATGGCGCTAAAATTTTAAAAGAAAGAGGAAAATCAATGCAAGAATCTGTCGCAGTAAATATTGGGGCTATGGCAGCCGTACTAGGCGCAGAAATAGATTTGATAAACGAAGTGATAAATAAAAACAAATCTATCGAAGGCGTAGCTGAAATTTCAAATGATAATTGTCCAGGCCAGATAGTTATAAGCGGCAATAAAGATAAAATTACCAAAATAGTAGATGAACTAAAAAACAACTATAGTAAAAAAGCAATATTGTTACCAGTGAGTGCGCCATTTCACTGCTCTCTAATGCAGCCTTCGGCAGATAAGATGAATCAAATTTTAATAAAAACAAATTTTTTACAACCGGAAATTAATATTGTTTCTAATGTCACGGCTAAGAAAATTGATAATTTTAAAGAAATACCTTCTTTACTTACAAAACAAATTACTCATCACGTTAGATGGAGAGAATCTGTAGATTTTATGACAAAAAATGGTGTAAAACATTTTAGTGAAATAGGACCGGGAAAAGCATTAACAGGAATGATAAAAAGAATAAATAAAGAACTTACAACAACTACAATTGATAATATAACTCAATTTAATGAATTTAATTAATTTAAAAAATAAAAAAGTTTTTATAACTGGTGGTACTGCAGGAATTGGACTTTCTATTTTAGAGAGCTTTTATAAATTAGAAGCTGAAATATTTACTATCGGAACAAACCATGAGAATCTTAAGACTATTCAAAGTAATTTTCCAAAAATTAAAACTTCTAATTTTAATTTAGAAAATCATCAAAAGATTGAAGAGTTAGTTAAAGAAGCTAAAGAGAAGTTAGGAGGACTAGATATAGTTATTAATAACGCAGGAATAACAAAAGATAACCTTGCAATTAGAATGTCAGATGAGGAATGGAATAAAGTAATTAATATAAATTTAACAGCTGTATTTTTGGTTTGCAAATACTCTATTAAAGCAATGATGAAACAAGATGCAGGATCTATAATTAATATTAGCTCAATTGTTGGTCATACAGGAAATTTTGGACAAGCTAACTATTCAAGCGCAAAAGCAGGAATAGTTGCGATGTCAAAAAGTCTTGCAAAAGAATATGCGAAAAAAAATATTAGAGTAAACTGTATATCACCAGGGTTTATAGATACAAAGATGACTAAAAATATTAATGAAGAATTTAAAAAGAAACTTATAGAAAATATACCATTGGGAAAATTAGGTACAGGCAATGATATTGCTAATTGTGCACTTTTCTTAGCTTCTGAACTTTCTAGTTATATTACAGGCGAAACCATCCATGTTAATGGTGGAATGTATATGGCTTGATTTATTTAATTTATTCATTTATTCAAAGAATCATTAATAATTAAGGGAGTTTAAAAATGAGTGATGTAGCAGTAAAGGTAAAAAAAATTATCGTAGAACACTTAGGCGTTGATGAAGCTAAAGTTACTGATGAAGCTAGCTTTATTGATGATTTAGGTGCAGATAGTTTAGATACAGTAGAGTTAGTAATGGCATTCGAAGAAGAATTTGGTTCCGAAATATCTGACACAGAAGCCGAAAAAATACTAACAGTAGGTGACGCAATAAGATTTATCGAGAATAATCCCGCTAAGTAGTTCTTTTGTCCTCAAAATCCAAGAGAGGTTTGATTTTAATATTATCTTCCCCATCAGGGGCAGGAAAAACTACCCTTGCTAAAAAAATTGAAGAAAGCGATAGTAATTTTAAAATATCAGTCTCTTATACTACAAGAACCCCAAGATTTAATGAAATAGATGGGGTCGATTATAATTTTGTTAGCGTTGATAAATTTCAAGAATTATCTAAACATAATAAATTTTTAGAGCAGGCAAAAGTATTTGGAAATTATTACGGTACTTTAAAAAGACCAATAGAAGATAATTTGGTTCAAGGAAAAGATTATTTATTTGATATTGATTGGCAAGGAACTGAACAGGTAAAAAAAATAATGCCACTAGATATTGTTCCTATATTTATTTTACCACCTAGTATTAATGATTTAGAAAATAGACTTAAAAAAAGAGAAGAAAAAAATAAAGAATTAATTGATCAAAGAATGAAAATGGCAAAAGATGAGATTAATCATTGGAAAGATTATAAATATATTGTTGTAAACAAAGATGTAGAAAATTGTTTTAAGCAAATTACCAAGATAGTTAAAATTGAAAGAGAATTAAGATCTACTTTTAATTAAATCAACCAATTTATAGTAAAAACTAAAATCTAGATTTTCTGGTCTTAGATTTTTTATATTATCAAAATCTACAATTTTAAGTTCTTGTTCATTAAGTAATTTTTTAAGAGTTTTTGAAATCATTTTTCTTTTAGTATTAAATATAATTTTAGTTAGATCTGACAAAACGCTTAAATCTTTTAATTGAAAACTAGCATTTTTTTTAGGAGTAAACGACAATACTGAAGATTCAACTTTTGGCTCAGGATTAAATTCTGTTTTTGAAATATTAAAATGAAATTTAACATCTAATCTTGCATTGGTTAATATTGAAATTCTCCCATATTTTTTATGATTAGGAGTTGCAATAATTCTCTCAGCAACTTCTTTTTGAAACATTAAAATCATTCGATCATAGAAAGGGGGCCATGGATCCGAGTAAATCCATTTTATTAGTAATTTTAAAGAAATATTATAAGGAAGATTTCCAAAGATTATTGAATTCTTTTTAAATATACTTTTTTCATTAAAAGTTAATGCGTCAGAAATTTTATAATTAAAATTACTATAATTATTTTTAATTTTATCTAAATGACTAGTTAAATCTTTATCAAACTCGATTGCAAAAATTCCTTTTGGATTTCTTTTTAACAATTCTTCAGTAAGATTTCCAGAGCCAGGGCCAATTTCAATTATACTACTATTTTTATTAATACTACCTATGTCTGCTATTTTTTTTATTATATCTTTATTAATTAAAAAATTTTGACCAAACTTTTTTTTATGCTTAAACATTATATTTAGAAAAAAACTTTATCGCTTTCTGAAAGCTTCTTGGATCTGCAATTC
>JABHUX010000079.1 GCA_018658635.1 Alphaproteobacteria bacterium | reverse complement strand
TGAGATTCCATCCCCAATATCAGGAATTGTTAAAAATATAATACTAAAAAAAGGACAGCGAGTTAAAGCTGGAGATTCAATTGCAGAAATTCTTAATCAAAATTTAGAAACAAAAATAAAAGAACAAATAATTATAGAAAATCTTGCTCAAGACAATAATCAATATCAAAATATTAAAAGTGCAAGTCCAAAAATAAGAAAATTTGCTAGAGAACTAGGTGTTAATATTCAGTTAGTTGAGGGAAGCGCTAGAAAAGGAAGAATTCTTGAAGAAGATATTAAACAATTTATTAAAAGTACTTTAAATAATAAAATTGACAAAAAAGAAACTATACAAAAAATAGAAGTAAAAGAAGAAAAGCTTCCCTATGAACATGGAGAATTTGGTGAAATTGACACACAAAAAATACCAAGAATTAAAAGGCTATCTGGTCCTCATTTAGTTAAGGCCTGGAATGAAATTCCCCATGTAACTCAATTTGATGAAATTGATGTTACAGATATGGAACACTTCAGAAAAAATTTAATAGATCTAAATACAAAAGAAAAAATTACTATCACTCCTCTTGCTTTCATAATGAAAGCATTAGTTAATGGCATGAAAAAATACCCAAACTTTAATTCATCACTTGAGCCTACTGGCGAAAATATTATTTATAAAAAATATTTTCATATTGGTGTTGCTGTAGATACACCACACGGTTTGATGGTTCCGAAAATTAGAAATGTTGATCAAAAAGATCTTCTGACTTTAAGTAATGAACTTAGAAAAATTAGCAAACTTAGTAAGGAACTTAAAATAGATAAAAAAGAATTTTTTGGAGGGTCAATGACGATCTCTAGTTTAGGAGGAATTGGTGGGAGTTTTTTTACTCCAATTATTAACAATCCAGAGGTTGCAATAATTGGAATAGGAAAAACAGAAACAAAACAGGTATTTATTGATGGACAATTTATAGCAAGAGCAATGATGCCAGTATCTCTCTCTTATGATCACAGAATAATTGATGGAGCAGAAGCGGCTAGATTTTGTCAAGATCTCAAACTTAGTCTTGGAAAAAACTTTGCTTTCAATTTATCATTTTAAAAATGATAAATGGTTATTGTGAGGAAAAATATATTCCTGTAAAAAAAATATTTGAAAGTTACTTTTTAAAAGAAGAAGAAATTGGAGCTTCTTTTGCAATTTACAAAGAAGGAAAGCCATTAATAGATCTACATGGTGGTTTTAAAAATAAAAATAATAAGAATTGGGAAGAAAAAACAATCGTAAATGTATTTTCGGCGACAAAAGGTATTTATGAAATTATTGTTTCTATTCTAATTGATCAAAACATTTTAGATTTAGAAAAATCTGTTTCTTATTATTGGGATGCTTTCAAACAAAGTAACAAAAGAGAAATAAAACTAAAACATATTCTATCTCATCAATCTGGGCTCTATAGATTTAAAGAAAAGATTACGCATCAAGATCTTTTAGATTGGAATAAAATAATAACTATTTTAGAAAATCAGGAACCAGATCACCTGTGTGGTGAAAAAACTTATTATCACGCAAAAACACATGGATTTTTAATCGGTGAAATTATAAAAAGGATAACAAAAAAAAGTTTGGGAGAACTGACTTCTGAATTGTTATCGAAGAAACTAAATTTAGATTTTTTTATTGGTACTCCAAAAAACAATCTTTCTAATATTGCTTTTCTTTATGAGGATAAGAAAGAAAGTAAAATTTCAGCTGAATTTAACGCATTTAATAATCCTGAACATGAAATAAATTTTTATAATAAAGAAAATTGGCAGACTACTGAGATTCCTTCAATGAATGGTCATGGGAATGCAAGATCTATTGCTAAAATTTACGATATTTTTGTAAATGATCTAATATTAGAAAAAAATATTTTACTATCAAAACCATCAATTAATAAATGTCTAACTGAAAACGTTAGTAGAATTGATGAAAGTTTAATGTTGCCAATTAGATGGTCTCAGGTTGGTTTAATCCTTCGTGGGGGATGGTTATTTGGAAAGAATAAGGAATCTTTTGGTCACAATGGTTGGGGTGGATCCTTGGGTTTTGCTGATCCAATATTAGGAATAGGAGTTGCTTATACTACAAATAAAATTAATCCTACTATGGCGTCAGATCAAAGAATTATAAATTTGTTAAAAAAATTTTACGAGATTATTTAAAATTATTTTTGGCGGAGAGAAAGGGATTCGAACCCTTGATACCTTTAACAGTATACACGCTTTCCAAGCGGGCGCCTTCAACCACTCGGCCATCTCTCCTATTCGTTTTTATTTATCTTGAGAACTTCAATAAAAGCTTCTTGAGGAATGTCAACGCTTCCAAATTGTCTCATTCTTGCTTTTCCTTTTTTTTGCTTTTCTAAAAGTTTTTTCTTTCTATCCCTCGCTCCTCCACCATGAATTCTACTGATAACATCTTTTCTATAACCAGATATTGTTTCTCTTGCTATAACTTTTCCACCAATAGCTGCTTGGATTGGTATTTGAAATTGATGTCTTGGGATTAAATCTTTTAACCTTTCGCACATCAACCTTCCTTGTCTTACAGCAAAATCCTTGTGAATAACCATAGATAATGCATCAACCATCTCCTCGTTTACTAATATGGACAATTTAATTAAATCACCTTCTCTATAATCGCTCAGTTCATAATCAAAACTTGCATAACCGCTAGAAATAGATTTTATCTTGTCGTAAAAATCAAAAACAACTTCATTTAATGGTAATTCATAAGATAGAACTGCACGATTTCCTGAATAACTTAAACTCTTTTGTTTTCCTCTTTTTTCTTCACATAACTTCATAATGGAACCTAAGTATTCCTCTGGAAGAATTATTGTAGCGTTAATCCAGGGTTCATTGATAGATTTAATAAAATTTGGTTCTGGCATATTAGCAGGGTTTTGAAGATCCATAACTGTGCCATCATGTTTATTGATTTTATAAACAACGCCTGGTGTTGTAGTAATTAAGTTTAAATTATATTCGCGGTCTAATCTTTGAACGATAATTTCAAGATGAAGAAGTCCTAAAAAACCACATCTAAAACCTAATCCTAAAGCGGCGGAATTCTCAGGCTCATAAACGAAACTAGAGTCGTTCAATTTTAATTTAGCAAGACTATCTCTTAATAAATTATATTCCGTGCTATCAACTGGGAATAATCCACAAAATACAACTGGCTTACTGGGTTTAAATCCTGGTAACGGATTTTTTATAGGATTAGAATAATTTGTTATCGTATCTCCAATTTTAGTATCTGAGAGATCTTTAATGCCTGTAACAATAAAACCAATTTCTCCTGGACCTAAATATTCTTTATTTTCTGCTTTAGGAGTGAACACACCAACTCTTTCAACTGGATGCCTAGTTTTTGTCGACATCAATAAAATTTCCATTCCTTTTTTAATTTCTCCGTCTAGTATTCTAACCAATATAACCACTCCTAAATAACTGTCGTACCAACTATCAACTAGCAATGCTTTTAAAGGTAAATCTTCATTTCCTTTTGGAGCAGGAAGTCTTTCAACGATTGCTTCTAATATTTCATCTACTCCTTCTCCTGTTTTTCCAGAGGCTGTCAAAGCATCCGATGTATCGATTCCTATAACATCCTCAATTTGTTTTTTTACTCTCTCAACGTCTGATGCTGGTAAATCTATTTTATTTAAAACTGTTATAATCTCATGGTGATTATCCATTGCCTGATAAACATTTGCTAAAGTTTGAGCTTCCACACCTTGAGTGCTATCAACAATAAGTAATGATCCTTCACATGAAGCAAGAGACCTGTTTACTTCATAACTAAAATCAACATGACCGGGCGTATCAATAATATTTAAGACGTAATTTTTACCATCTTTTTTTGATTTATAATTTAATCTAACTGTTTGAGCTTTTATGGTAATTCCCCTTTCTTTCTCTAAATCCATTGAATCTAAAACTTGAGTTGTCATCTCGCGTTCTGTAAGACCTCCACATTTTTGAATTAGTCTATCTGCAAAAGTTGATTTACCGTGGTCAATGTGTGCAATAATTGCGAAATTTCTTATATTTTCTTGTGCTGACATTTAGGATCTTAATGTTGCATCAAAAGATTTTTGCATTGTTTGAATTATTTTATCACTTAATTCATCAATCTCGTTATCGTTTAATGTTTTATCTTGTGATTGGATTAATAAATTTAAAGCTATAGATTTTTTATTCTTTTCAATATTCCCTCCTTGGAAAACATCGAATATCCTAATTTTTTTTATTAATTTTTTATCGATAATAAATGAGAAGTCTCTTTCAATTTTTTGAAAATTTGAAACTACATATTTAATTTTCTTTTCGGTATTTTGCTTATT
>JABHUX010000078.1 GCA_018658635.1 Alphaproteobacteria bacterium | reverse complement strand
TGGCATTAACTCCTGAGATGCTTAAAATTGCGTTAAAACTTAAACCCAAATACGCATGCATTGTTCCAGAAAAAAGAAAGGAAGTAACAACAGAAGGCGGTTTAAACTTAAATTACAAAACAAATTATTTAAAAAAAGTTATTCACTTATTAAAAAATAAAAATATTGAGGTTTCGTTATTTATAGAACCAGATTTAAAAACCGTTCATTTAGCTAAAAAGTTAGGCTCAGATAATATTGAGTTGCATACCGGAAAATATTGTAGATTTTTTAGAGAAAAAAATAATTTAGGTATTAAAAAAGAATTTTTAAAAATTAAAAATTCTGCAAAACTTGGGAAAACTTTAAGTTTGGGAGTGCATGCTGGACATGGTTTGAATTATCAAACATCTAAAAAAATATCACAGATTGATGAAATTTCAGAATTGAATATTGGTCATTTTTTTATATCAGAGTCGATATTTTTTGGTATAGCTAATGTCCTTAAAAAGTTTAATAAAATTTTAAAACGATGAATATAATTGGGCTTGGAACAGATATTGTAAATATTAATAGAATACAAAAAATTTATTCTAAATATGGTAATCATTTTTTAGATAAAATTTTAACTGAATCTGAAAAGAAAATTGAGAGTAAAACACATAAGTTAAAAAATATTGCAGCAATTGCAAAAAAATTTGCAGCTAAGGAAGCTGTTTCTAAAGCTATTGGTTATGGTTTTTCAAAAGGAATTCATTTTAAAAATATCGAAATATACAACGATAAAAACGGTAAGCCTTGCGCCAATATAAATGGTAAGGCAAAAATAATACTTACCAAAATATCAAAAAAATATAATATTTTTTTAACTTTATCTGATGATAAACCTTGGGCTGTTGCCACGGCCTTAATTACCTCTTAATGAAAAAAATTATTATTGAAAATGTTAAGACACTTGTCTTTGCGTTTATAATTGCATTATTTATTAGAAGTTTTTTTTTCCAGCCTTTTTATATTCCTTCATCCTCAATGGAGGAGAATTTACTAGTAGGAGATCGATTATTTGTTTCTAAATTTACTTATGGATACAGCAAGCATTCTTTACCTTTTAGTCCTAACATTTCTGATAAAAGAATTTTTTTTTCTTCTCCTGAAAGGGGAGATGTAATTGTTTTTAAAACCCCAGAAGATAACGATACAGATTATATTAAACGTTTAATAGGACTTCCGGGTGATAAAATTCAAATGGTCAATAGCATTCTTCATATTAACAATAAGCCCATAAAAAGAGAATTTATTAAAAATGATTTTGTACTTTGTGGGGGATCAAAAATTAAATCAAATTTTTATCTTGAGACACTCCCAAATGGAAAGTCGTATTTAGCCGCTTATTCTGAAAGAAATTCTTCAAAAGATACGGATCCTTATTTAATCCCTCAAAATAAATTTTTTTTTATGGGTGATAATAGAGATTGTTCACAAGACAGTAGATATCTTTCTAGCGTTGGTTATGTTGATAAAATTAACTTAGTAGGTAAAGCGCAAATATTATTCTTTTCAAATAATGAGGAAATAGGAAATTTTTTTACCTTTTGGAAATGGCACGAGTCAATAAGATTTAATAGAATTTTAAAATTTATTAAATGATTTCTGCAAATAAGATCAGTGAAGTAGAGAGTATTATTGGTGTTAAATTTTTAAATAAAAAGCTCTTATCACAAGCTTTGGTTCATAAAAGTTTTTCTAACGACAATTCTGACAATAATGAAATTTTAGAATTTTTAGGAGATAGAGTTTTAGGATTAGTACTTGCCAAGAAATTAATCAATTTATATCCAAATGACAAAGAAGGTCAGCTTGATAAAAGATTAGCCTCTTTAATAAATAAAAAAGTTTGCGCTAAAGTTTTAGAAAAATATGATTTATTAAAATTTATATCAGTTAGTAAAGCGCAAAAAAAAATTAAAACGGGAAATATAAAAATTTTTGGTGACTTGTGCGAGTCATTAATAGGCGCGATTTACATTGATAGGGGTTTTGAAACTGCTGAGGATTTTATTTTTGATTTATGGAAAGATCAGTTAATACAATCAGGCGAAATTAAAATTGATGCAAAGACAAAACTACAAGAATTATCATTAAAACTTTATAAAGAACTTCCGAAATATAAAGATTTATCAACTTCAGGACCCGCACATAAACCTATTTTTAAGGTTTCAGTTATTATTAAAAAATCTAAATCATTTACTGGTGAAGGATCCTCAAAAAGAAATGCTGAACAAAAAGCGGCTGAGTCATTATTGAATAGTCTAGAGAATGAATAAAAAGAGAATAGGCTACGCATGTATCATTGGACCAACTAATGCTGGTAAATCAACATTATTAAATACAATTTTTAAAAAAAAAATATCGATAGTTTCTCATAAAGTTCAAACAACAAATTTTGCAATAGAAGTTGTGAAGTATCACAAGGATAATAAGATTATTTTTATAGATACCCCAGGATTATATAATAAGAAAAATAACACTAATTTTTTAAATGACGTTAATGTTGAAGTTAAAAGATCTGACGTCATTGTAATAATTTTGGATATTTCTATTCATTTATTTTATGAGGAAATTCTAGAAAAAATTATAAAAAACACTAAAAAACCAAAAATTTTAGTATTTAATAAAATTGATAAAGTTTCACAGGAGTTTGCAATTAAAGAAATTAATAAATCCAAATTTGTTAAAAATTTTGATGAAATTTATTATGTTTCTGCATTAAAAAATAAAAATATAAATAATCTTTTAGATGGAATTGTTGCAAAACTTCCAGAGGGTGACTTTGAAAATTCTATTAACTTTGAAACAAATATTTCTAAAGATGTATTTTTTTCTGAACTTACACGTGAAGCAGTATTTAAGTATTTAAATCAAGAATTGCCATATCAGATTTATGTTAAGACTTATAAATTTGAGAAAGAAAATAGAAATTATAAAATTTATCAAACTATTTATGTTAAAAATGATAATCATAAAAAAATCGTTTTAGGAAAAAATGGTAGTGTCATTAAAAAAATTGGTATTTCAGCTAGAAAAGAAATTGAAAAGTTATTTAAACATAAGGTTAGTTTATTTTTAGAAGTACAAACATCTAAGCAATGACTTGGGGTGATGAAGGGTACATATTAGGAGTTAATATATATGGAGAAAACTCCTCTATTATAAGCATTCTTTCCAAAGAGCACGGACATCATAAAGGTATAATTTATGGAGGAACTTCTTCAAAATTAAAAAAACTTATTCATATAGGCAATAAAATCAAAGTTACTTGGAAGTCAAAATCAGAAGATGCAATTGGTTATTATAATTTTGAATTAATTGATGCAGTAGCTCCAAAGTATTTTGATAATGATAAAAAATTAACAGCAATATTATCTGCAACGAGTATTTGTCTAAAAATATTACCCGAAAGAAATACCTATTTAACAGTTTATAATTATTTTGAAGATTTATTTAATTCTTTAAATTCTAATGAATTTTTTAGAAAATATGTTTTATGGGAAAGATTTCTATTGTCTGAATTAGGTTATAACGTTGATTTAGAAAATAAAGATTCTTTAAAATTATTTAATCAAAATATAACTTATCCACAATACTTTTATGACAATTTAGCGCCCTTTACTGATAAAGACATTTACAATGGCTTATTAATTAATAAGCATCAATTATTAAATTATATATTTGAACCGAATAAAGTTAAATTTCCTTATTACAGAATAAAATTAGAGAATTTTTTTAATGAAAAATAAAGATAATATTTTAAATGCATCTTTAGCAACTGAGTTTAGCCAAAAGTATCTAGCATATGCATTGTCAACTATTACACATAGAGCGTTACCCGATGTTAGAGATGGATTGAAGCCAGTTCACCGTCGATTACTTTATGCGATGTATCTTCTAAATTTAGGGTCAAAATTACAACCTAAGAAATCAGCCAGAGTCGTGGGTGATGTTATCGGTAAATTTCATCCCCATGGTGATCAGTCGGTTTATGATGCTTTAGTAAGACTGGCCCAAGATTTTTCAATTCGTTATCCATTAATAAATGGGCAAGGAAATTTTGGAAATATCGACGGAGATAATGCTGCCGCGATGCGATACACAGAGGCAAAACTTACAGAAATTTCAGAGCTTTTACTTGAAAATATAGATGAGGAAACAGTCGATTTTAAAAGTACATATGATGGTGATTTACAGGAGCCACTAGTATTTCCAGCGAAATTTCCAAACTTATTAGCAAATGGGGCATCAGGAATTGCAGTTGGAATGGCAACAAGCATACCACCGCACAATATTGTTGAAATCTGTGAAGGATTAAAAATTGTTAATCATGACAAAAATACTTCAATCAAAGAATTGTTAAAAGTATTACCAGGACCTGATTTTCCAACAGGCGGGATTTTAAATAATAATAAGTCTGAAATATTAAAAGCTTACACGAGTGGAAAAGGTTTTTTTGAACTGAGATCTTCTTATAAAATTGAGGATTTGGGCAGAGGTCAATATCAGATTTCTATTAATGAAATTCCTTATCAGGTCAGTAAATCAAGCTTAATAGAAAAAATAGCAGATCTAATTATAAGTAAAAAAAATAAATTAATTGATAATGTAATAGATGAATCTGATCATTTAGTTCGCATTGTTATTCGTCCAAAAAATCGAAATGTTAAACCAGAAGTGTTAATGGAAAGTTTGTTTAGACAAACTGATTTACAGGTAAGAATTCCTTTAAATATGAATGTTTTGAATTCAAAACTTCAGCCAAAAGTAATGTCTATTAAAGAAGTTTTGGTAAATTTTTTATCACATCGTTATGAAGTCTTAAGCAGAAAATCTGAATTTAGATTAAAGAATATTAAAAACAGAATAGAAATTTTAATTGGGTTTATTAAAGTTTATCATAATTTAGATAAAATTATTAAAATTATTAGAAATGCAGAAGATCCAAAATTACAATTAATTAAAAAATTTAAATTTACACAAAATCAAGTAAACGCAATTTTAGATATGCGATTAAGAAACCTTAGGAAGTTAGAAGAAAAAGAAATTAAGCAGGAATATAAAGATTTATTATCTGAAAAAAACTTTTTAACCAAATTACTATCTTCTAAATCTTTACAAAAAAAAGAAATAGATAGCGAAATAGATTTTTTGATTAAAAAATTTAAAGACGATCCTTTATTAGGAAAAAGAAGAACTAAATTAGATAAATTTGGAAGCGTTAATGAAGAAACCTTTGATAATGAGATTAAATCTGATGATCCTTTAACAATTACTGTTCTTAAAAATGGTTTTATTAAATCTCAGAAATCTTTTGTTAAGAATTTAGAAGAGCAAATTGGAAATGAAAATAGCTCTTTATTAATACACGCACGTTCCAATGATAAAATTATATTGGCATCAAATTTTGGTAAATTTTACACCATTGAAGCGGATAACATTTTAACAGGATCCTCAACGGGAAGACCCATCTCTTCTTATTTGTCACTGACTGATAATGAAAAAATTATTGATTGTTTTAGATTTGATAGTGAAAGTGAAATTTTTATTTATACGAAGAGTGGATATGGTTTTATTGCTTTAGAGAAAAATCTTGAAACTAATAAAAAAACAGGAAAAAAAGTAATGAATGTTAAAGGCGATGATATTGTTATTGGAGTTTCTAAAGTCATTAAAGATTCAGACTCGGCTGCAATTATTTGTGATTCAGATGGAAAAAATAAGATGCTAGCTTTCAACATTAATGAACTACCAAAGTTAGATAAGGGTAGAGGGGTTATTTTAGTGAAAGGTAAATCTCTAAAAGTTACTAATGCCACCATATTTAATTCAAAGTCAGTTATCAAAGATCAAATGGATAAAACTATGTTTGATAAATCGACAATTGAGAATAATTACGGAAAGAGAGCTCAGTCAGGAAAAATTATTAAGAATTATAAAAATCAGATTATGAATAGAAATTTTGAAAATAATATTAGATGTCATTTGTAATAGTATGAATATTTCTAGATATAAAAAAGTTTTGTCAAAATATGCAACTGGAATTACAGTTGTTGCAAAAAAAGATAAAAAAAATTTAGTTACAGGTATTACGGTTAATTCTTTTGTCTCAATATCTTTAAAACCTGCATATATTTCTTGGAGTTTAGACAAAACAGCTTCTAGTTATAAAAAATTTAAGAATTTAAAATTTTTTAATATTTATATTTTATCGACAAAACAAATTGAGGTTTCAAATTATTTTTCATCAAAAAATGAAGTACAAAAAAATTCAGTTATAGCAAAAAATTTGTTAAAATATAATCTTGCAGAGCTTAATTGCAAAACAATTAAAAAAATAAATATTGGTGATCATTTATTCTTTGTTGCAAAAGTTCTTAAATTTAAATTAAAAAAAGAAGAAAAACCCTTAATCTATTTTGCGAGTAAATATAAAAAATTATCTTGATAAATATTTTTCTATTACTTCATTAGCAAAGTAAGAAACAATTGCATTGGCCCCAGCTCTTTTGAAACTATAAATTACTTCAAGAATAATATCTTCATTTGCCAAAGATGATTGGATGCCATTTTTAATCAAACTATATTCGCCAGAAACATTGTAAGCAAAAACAGGCACATTGAATTTTTGTTTAATTTTATAAATAATATCAAGATA
>JABHUX010000077.1 GCA_018658635.1 Alphaproteobacteria bacterium | reverse complement strand
TAAGGCATTTAGATATTTTAAAAGGAGACGCTCTAAAAACTTCATCGGTTAATACCGTCTATTTAAACAAAAAAAAATTAGTTGGTGACAATACTGATGTTTATGGTTTTTCTTACGGCATCCTGAGGAAAGTAAAAACGAAAATTAAGACAGCGGGAATTATTGGAGCTGGAGGGGTTACCTCTTCTATTATTCTTGCTTTAATTCAAAAAGGAGTGAAAAAAATATATATAACTAATAGAACTTTTTCAAAACTAAATATATTTAAGAAAAAATTTAAAAAAATCATTTATCCAATCAAATGGAATGATCGTTATAAAGTATTTGGTGACGTACAAATCTTAATCAATGTTACAAGCCTTGGCATGCTTGGTCAGAAGGATCTGCAGTTTGATTTTAGTATTTTTGACAAAAAAATTAATGTTGTGGACATTGTTTATAACCCAGAAAATACAAGGCTTTTAAAAGACGCAAGAAAGAACGGTCATAAAATCTTTACAGGTTTAGATATGTTTGTTTATCAAGCTCAGAAGGCATTTTATATTTGGAATAAGAAAAATCCAAAAATAACAAAAGATATTTATAAAAAACTTAGAAAAAAAATTAATGGTTAGAGTAGGTATTTTAGGATCTGTTGGGAGTGGCAAATCTTTTGTTGCAAATATTTTTAGAGAACTAGGTTTTAATATTTTTTCAGCAGATAATGAAGTTGCTAACATTTATAAGAATAATAAGATTGTTAATAAAAAGATTTCAAAATTCTTTAAGTTAAAACTTTATAAAGGCAAAATAAACAAACAGGAGCTTAGGGATTCTCTTAAAAAAAATCCAAATAAATTTAGATTTTTGAACAAGATTATTCATCCAATAGTTAGAATGAAATTAGCTCTTTTTCTAACGAAATTTAAAAAAAATAAATTAGTCGTTTTAGATATTCCGCTTTTAGTGGAAAATAAAATGTTCAATTTTGTTGATATTTTTATTCTTATTAAAACTGGATCTAGTTCTTTTCAAAGTAGAATTAAAAAAAGAAAAAATTTAGATAAACAATTTTTAAATATATTAAAAAAACAACAAGCAAATGAAAAGGTCAAAGAAAGTTATGCGGATTTTATAATATATAATAATTCCAAAAATAAAGTTAAATTGCAGGTAAAAAATATTATTGATAAGATTCTTTTAAATTAATGATTGAAGTCATTTTAGATACAGAGACAACAGGGCTGTCAGCTGAAAAAGATAGAATCGTTGAAATTGCTTGTGTGGAATTAAGCAATCATATCCCCACAAAAAATATTTTTCATACCTTTTTGAATCCTGAGGCTAAAGTTTCAGCGGACGCTTTTAGTGTTCATGGCTACTCTGATGAGTTTTTATCGAACAAACCTAAGTTTAAAGATGTAGCTAAAGATTTTCTTAATTTTATTAAAGATAAAAAACTTATTATTCATAATGCAGATTTTGATCTTAGTTTTTTAAATAATGAATTAAAAAGACTAAATATAAAACCAATTCTAAAATCTGATATTCTAGACACCCTGCAGATTGCTAGATCTAAATTTCCAGGAGTTGGGAATAGTTTAGATGCTTTGTGTAAGAGATTTAAAATTAGTATTGAGGCAAGAGAAAAGCATTCTGCACTTTTAGACTGTCATTTACTCTCAAAAGTTTACATTGAACTAATTGATAAAAAAGAATTAACGCTTGATCTAATGTCCAATGATAAAATTTTTAACGAAAAGATGAAGCTGAGTAATGAGAACAGAGAAGGTGTCGTTGTTAAAGTCTCACCAGAACAAATGGAAGAATATAAGAAATTTTTAAAAAAAAATGTTTCTAATGCTTTTGCGTTAGATTAGCAGACTGTTGTTCATACAGCTCTTTAAATTTAATTTCTTTCTTAAATTTAAATTCTTTAAATCCTGACTTTTGAAATAATTCAGTAATAAGATCGGTTAGTTTTTTTGCATATAAATCAGGTATTTCTGCAAGAACGATCCTTTTAACTTCTTCTGCTTTTAATTCTGTGTCTGTAATTTTAAATACTACAGCAAGACATGCTTCGGCGTGAATTTTATTTAGTACTTCTTTTGGTGCTTCAAATATAAGTTTTAAATTTAGTTCTAGCATCCCATTTTTTAGTGATTTGTTGGAAATATCAACTTTT
>JABHUX010000076.1 GCA_018658635.1 Alphaproteobacteria bacterium | reverse complement strand
GTCAAAGGATTCTTAATTTCATGCGCAAGTTTTTTTGCTATCATTTCCCATGCCTGATATCTTTCTGATAAAGCAATTTTATTTTTTTGCGTTTGTATTTCTTGAGTCATTATATTAAATGTTTGATATAATTTTTTAAAATCATCTCCTTCTTCTTCATTTTTTAATTTAACTTCTAAATTTCCAACAGAGACTTCTTTTGCTGCAAAAATTAATTTAATAATTGGTTTTGAAATTTTATTAGCTATATTAATTGCATACATACTTGATAATAAAATTAGCGAACTAACTATTACAATATACACAGCCGCAAAAGAAATTTGGAGACCAAGGCTGTTTGATTTTAATTTATAATAGAATGTAGAAGCCTCACCAGTTTTTTTTAAAAAATTAACCGTCTCAGGATCAACATATCTAATTGCATATAAAAAAATATTTTCATTACTACTTAATTTCACTAAAGCATTTGTTTGATTTTTATTTGCATCAGAGATTAATATGGTTTGTCCATTTTGAGCCATTTCAATAAAAGTTTTTAACGGTGCAATGAAATTATTCTTATTACTAAATGATGTTGAAAATAAAAGGAGACCATCTTTATTTATTAAATAAGATTCTTCAATTTTTCTAAATCTAGATTGCTGATCAAAATAATTTTGAAAAACTGGTTTGTTTTCAGAATAAAGATTAAAATTACGATTTAAATCATTAGCCATTGCTAAAATTTCTCCTTTTATGGAGTTCTGATTCTCCTCAAGATAATTTCTAGCAACTTCAACTGAATTATTTACAACATCATTAACTTTTTTATCAAACCACTTCTCAATACCAAGGTTAAAAAGTATTAAAGAAAATGCAGCTACAAAAATCGATGGTATAGCTGTTACAAAAATAAAATATTTTATAAAATTTAAATTTGTACTTGATCCTGTGATTTCTTTAGACTTATAAAAAAAAACTATGAGCTTTCTAATAATTAGGAAGAGCAACGCACATATGATGAATACGTTTATTATTAATAGAACCTGAATATTATTTTCATTTAACTGAATAAAACTTGTGCCGGAAAATGTATAAAGGGTGAAGATTCCAAAAATGATTGAAAGAAAAGTGCTAATGTATAAAAGTAAATTAGAACTTAATATTTTTTTTATCATTTTTTTATGAGTTACTGCGCTATAATTCTAGCTGCTGGCAAAGGTCATAGATATTCAAAAACAATACCAAAGCAATATACAGTATTTGATAATGAATTAATAATAAATTACTCTCTTAAAATATTTTCTGAAATAAACACAATAAAAAAGATAATTTTAGTAATTAACAAGCCTCAGTTTACAAAATTTAAAGACCGGGTTTATAGAAATAAAAAAATTACAATAATTCAAGGTGGAAAAGAAAGAAAGGATTCAGTATTTCTTGCTCTTTCAAGATTGCAAAGAGCAAATTATAAAAAAATTTTAATACATGATGCCGCAAGACCATTTTTAAAGAAAAAACTACTTAATAAAATTATTAAGTTTTCTAAAAAAAATGAAGCTGTAATTCCTTATACATCAAATACTGATACAATAGTTTTTAAAAACAAAATTTTAGATAGAAAAAAAGTACTTTCTATTCAAACACCACAATGTTTTTCTTATAAAAAAATATTTTTTTTACATAAAGAATATAAAAATAAAAAATTTAGTGATGAATCTTCTTTATATTTATATAAAAATTTAAAAGTTAAAAAAATACTAGGTGACTATGATAATATTAAAATTACAATTAAAAAAGATTTAAATAATGATAAAAAAATTTCCTATGGTATTGGTTATGACATTCATAAATTAGAAAAAGATTATAAATTATATTTGGGTGGTATATATATACCATATTCAATGGGCACAGTCGGTCACTCTGATGGTGATCCTGTAATACATGCTTTAATAGATTCACTCTTAGGATCTAAAAAATTAGGTGATATAGGAACTTTATTTCCAAATAATAAAAAATTCAAAAATAAGAGATCAACATTTTTTTTAAAAAAAGTAATTAACTTTATTGAAGCAAAAAATATTAAAATTAACAATATTGATATTAATATTATTGCTCAAAAACCAAATCTAAAAAAATATAAGAATATTATATCAAAAAACCTTGCAAAAATTTGCAATGTAAGTGAAAACCAAATAAGCGTTAAAGGAAAGACAACTGATAGACTTGGTAATGTTGGTAAAAATAAAGCAATTGCATGTGAGGTAATATCATCTGTTACAAATAATTAATTTTAATAAAAAACTTTTTACTTTGTTTGGCATAGGATTTTTACCTATTCCAGGAACAATTGGATCGCTTTTTACTATAGTAATTTATTATTTATTTAATAATTATCTTAATATTATTTTTTTTATTTTCTTTATTATTTTTGTATTTTTTTATTCACTTTTTTTTTTAAACAATACTTTAAATAAATCTTTTTCATCTTCTGACCCAAAAGAAATTGTAATAGATGAATTTATAGGTCAATCAATACCCTTGCTAATATGTGGAAATAATTTTTTTTTAATAATACTATCTTTTTTATTATTCAGACTTTTTGATATTACCAAACCATGGCCGGCAAGTTATTTTGACTTAAAGATTAAAAATGCCACTGGAGTTATAATGGATGATATAATTGCAGGATTATATACATTTTTAATCATTTATTTATGCATCTAAATAATAAGTTAAAAAATATAACTACAATTCTTAAAAAAAATAAAATTAAAATTGCGGTAGCTGAATCCTGCACTGGAGGTCTAATAAGTTATAGTTTAACTAAAATTCCTGGAGCATCAAAATATTTTGAAATGGGCGCAGTTTCTTATTCAAATAAATCAAAGATCGATTTTCTTAAAGTTAAACGCAAAACCTTAACAAGGTATGGAGCAGCAAGTGCAGAAACATGTAAAGAGATGTGCATAAATTTACTTAAAATTTCCAAAACAAATATTGCAATATCCGTGACAGGCATAGCCGGTCCAGATGGTGGTACTAAAAAAAAACCTATAGGACTTGTTTACATTGGCATCTGCAGCAAAAAAAAAATAGAAGTAACAAAGTTTAATTTTAATAAAAAATTATCAAGAACAATTATCCAAAATAAAACTTTAGTAGAAACAATTAAATTAATAAAAAATCATATTAAGATTTTATAGTTTCTTTTGCTCTTTGTTCAAAGGAATTTAAAATTTTTTCAAAACCATAGTTAAAAAATTTATTAAATAAAATATTAATAATAGGATTTTTTAATTCAATATCTATAAAAAAAATTACATTACAAGAGTTTTTATCAATTTCTTCAAATTCCCAAATATTTAATAATTTTTTAATATTACCGTTTATAGATGTTACTTCAATTTTGGAATCTTGATTATTATAAATAACTTCGCTTGTATAAATTTCTCTAAAAGACTTAAAGCCTATCTCTAAATCCGCTATAATTTTTAAGTCTTTTTTATTTTTATCAATTGTTAAAATTTTTGAGTTAATACACCAAGGTAAAAAAAATTTATAATCATCAATTTTTAAAACTAATTCTGCAAGATCTTTTTTAGAATAATTAAATTTTTTTACAATTTTTTTAACTGGCAATTTAAATTAGTTTGTTAATTCGTTTTTTTTTTAAAACATCAAAATCTTCTGAGGCATGATAAGAAGATCTTGTTAATGGACTCGAGGAAACTAATAAAAAACCTTTTCCTTCTGCAATTAATTTATAACTTTCAAACTCCTCTGGGGTTATAAAATTTTTTATCGGATAATGTTTTGTACTGGGTTGCAGATACTGGCCAATAGTCAAAAAATCTACTCCTGCTACTCTTAAATCATCCATAACTTGCATAATCTCCTCTTTAGTTTCGCCTAATCCTACCATTAGACCTGATTTAGTAAAAATTGTGGAATCATAATCTTTAACTTTCTTTAATAAATCTAAAGATTGGAAATAACGAGAACCGGGTCTTACTTTTAAATAAAGTCGAGGGATAGTTTCTAAATTATGATTAAAAACATCAGGCTTGGCATCTGCAACAATTTTATAAACGTCTCCTTTTCTTAAAAAATCTGGTGTTAAAACTTCAATTGTTGTCTTATTGTTATATTGCTTAATTTCGGAAATAACATTTGCAAAATGTTTTGCACCGCCGTCTTCTAAATCATCTCTATCAACTGATGTTATAACCACATGTAATAAATTTAAATCCTTAACACTTTGTGCAACTTTTTTTGGTTCAAGAAGATCTAATGCCTGAGGTATGCCAGTTTTAACATTACAAAAAGCACATGCTCTAGTGCAGGTATCTCCCATAATCATGAATGTTGCATGTTTTTTACTCCAACATTCATTAATATTAGGGCAGGAAGCCTCCTCACATACTGTAAAAAGATTATTTTTTTTTAGAATATTTTTAGTCACTGTAAATTCTTGAGAGTAACTAGCTTTTACTCTAATCCAAGCTGGCTTTTTTTGAATTGGATTATCAATATTGTTAACTTTTTCAGGGTGTCTGACAGTCATTTTTGATTAATAATATAAATCTTTTCACCCTTTTTTCCCAGCACAAAGTAATCTCTATATATTTCATCTAAATAATCTTTATTTATATTCACTGATAAAAAATCATTTGTTTTAGTTAAAAAATTAATTTCTTTTTTAATTTCTAAATTTTTTTCTTGAAACTCTTTTAATAATATTTTCTTTTTAAAGTATTCAATAAGACCCCTATCGCCTCCAAAGAAACTAAAAAAAATATATAAAATTATTAAAAGTATTATAAAAAAAAATTTTTTATCAGAGATTGAGTTAATTAAATTACTCATTTTAATAATGCCATTTCAGATTTTTTTCCAATCTCTTCTTCTATTCTTAATAGTCTATTATATTTTGCAACTCTTTCAGATCTTGCTAACGATCCTGTTTTAATTTGAGAAGATTCAGTTGCTACCGCTAAATCAGCAATAAAAGTGTCCTCACTATCGCCGGATCTATGTGAAATGATTGTGTTAAAATTATTTTTTTTTGCAAAAATAATAACATCTAAAGTTTCTGTAATTGTACCTATCTGGTTTGGTTTAACTAAAATTGAATTGGCAGCTAGTTCTTTAACTCCTTTTTTCAAGCGAATTAAATTAGTAACGAATAAATCATCACCAACAATCTGAATTTTTCTTCCTAACTCTTTAGTCAATTTTTTCCAAGAATTCCAATCATCCTCAAAAACTGGATCTTCTATAGAGACAATCGGAAATTTATTGCATAATTTTTTATAATAATCGATCAACTCCTCTGAATTTAAAGCTTTTTTGTCTTCTTTAATTTTATATTTTCCTAAACTATAAATTTCGTTTGCAGCAACATCTAAGCAAATATTAATGTCTCTGCCTATTTTTAAACCTGATTTTTTAACTGCTTTAATTATGTATTCTATGGCTTTTTCATTACTATCAAATGAAGGGGCAAAACCACCTTCATCACCAAGATTAGTATTAAATTTTTTTAATTTTAATTCCTCTTTTAAATTTTGAATAACTAAAAAGGACATTCTTAAACAATCTTTAAAAGATTTTGCTCCATCAGTTCTAATCATAAACTCTTGTATTTGCAGAGAATTATTTGCATGGGCTCCTCCATTAATTATATTTAACATTGGAAATGGTAATTTATTTTTATTGTTACCTCCTAAATATTTATATAATGGAATGTTATTATATGCTGCAGCTGCTTTGGCGTTAGCGATTGAAACCGCCAAAATAGCATTAGCTCCTAATCTTTTTTTACTTTCAGTACCATCAAGTTTAATTAAAAGATTGTCTATTTTTTTTTGATCTAAAGCAGATAAACCTGTAATCGTTTTATTAATTTCTAAATTAATATTGTTTACAGCGTCTGAGACACCTTTACTTAAATACTCTTTACTTTTATCTCTGAGTTCATGAGCCTCGTAAGATCCAGTGGAGGCTCCTGACGGAACTATTGATTGACCTATAGAGCCATCAGTCAAAATTACTTCTGCTTCTACTGTTGGAAAACCTCTGCTATCAAAAACCTGTCTTGCTTTAATCTTTTTGATAACTGACATTATTATTTTGACTTAATTAATTGATCTATTCCTATTAAATCTTTAAGCAAATTCTCTAAACTCCCAAGAGGGATCATGTTTGCTCCATCAGATGGTGCCTTGTCTGGATTATCATGTGTTTCTAAAAAAATTGTAGAAACTCCAACTGCAACAGCAGCTCTTGATAATGAACTAACAAATTGCCTTTGACCACCGCTGCTATCTCCTTTTCCTCCAGGCTGTTGAACGGAATGAGTTGCGTCATAAACCACTGGATAACCAAAATCAGCTAAAATTGATAAAGAACGCATATCAGAAACCAAAGTGTTGTATCCAAAACTAACTCCTCTTTCTGTAATTAATATCTTATCATTTCCACTCTCTTCTATTTTTTTGATAACATTCTTCATGTCCCAAGGAGCTAAGAATTGCCCCTTTTTAATATTAACTACTTTTTTTGTTTGGGCGGCGGCAACCAATAAGTCTGTTTGTCTGCATAAAAAAGCTGGTATTTGTATAACATCGACAACTTCGGAAACTATTTCACATTGTTCTTCATTGTGAACATCGGTCAAAATAGGAATGTCTAAATCTTTTGAAATGTAATCAAATATAGATAAAGATTTATCAAGTCCTATCCCTCTTTTAGATTTTAAACTTGTTCTATTCGCTTTATCGAAAGAACTCTTAAAAATAAATCCGATCTTTAATTTATTTGTTATTTGTTTAATTTTCGAAGCAATCATATGACAATGATCTTTACTTTCAATTTGGCAAGGACCCGCAATTAAAGTTAAGGGAAGATTATTTCCCAAATTTAATTTTTTAATTTTAATAATTTTATTTTTCATGAATTTAATTTTTTATTTTTAATAGCAGCGTCAATAAAAGAAATAAATATTTCATGGGGATGGAAAGGTCTTGATTTTAATTCTGGATGAAACTGAACTCCAACAAACCAAGGATGATTTTTGAGCTCTATAGCTTCTGGCAATTTTCCGTCTGGTGAGTTAGCTGAAAATATAACACTTTTTTTTTCTAACATTGATTTATATGAACTATTTACTTCATATCTATGCCTATGTCTTTCATGAATTAAGCTCTTGTTGCCATAAATTTTATAAAGCAATGAGTCTTTTCTAACTTTTGCGGGATAAGAACCTAGTCTCATTGAGCCGCCAATTTTATATTTTTCTCCTTTTAAAATTTTTTTTCCTTTTATCCATTCTTCCAGAAGACAAACTACAGGATTTTTTGTCTTAGAAAATTCTGTAGAATTTGAATCTTTTAAGCCTAATAAATTTCTTGCTAATTCAATAACTGATATTTGCATTCCAAAACAAATTCCTAAAAAAGGAATTCTTTTAGTTCTTGCTAATTGTACGGATAAAATTTTACCTTCGACGCCACGTTTCCCAAAACCTCCTGGTATCAAAATTCCATTTGTTTTTTCTAATTTACTTTCTAAATCTTTTAAATTTTTAATATCAGAAGACTCAATCCAATTAAGATCTAAATTAATATTATTATAAACTGAGGCATGGATTAAAGCTTCATTCAAAGATTTATAAGCATCTTTTAAATGAGTATATTTACCTACAATAGAAATTTTAATATTATTTTTTTTATTATTAAGTTTTTTATTAAACGATTTCCAATTATCTAGTTTTGGACTTTTTTTATTAACAATTCCAAAATGATCTAATATTTTTTTATCTAATCCTTCTTCTTGATACTTAATAGGAACCTCATAAATTGATTTCACATCGATAGACTGGAATACATTTGATTTTTCCACATTACAAAATAATGCAATTTTAGCTTTTTCCTCTTTAGGAATTAAACTTTCAGAACGACACAAAATCATATCAGGCTGAATACCTATACTCCTTAATTCTTTTACGGAATGTTGTGTTGGCTTTGTTTTTAACTCTGCTGCACTTTTAATATAAGGAACTAATGTTAAGTGAATAAATAAACAATTCTTACTACCTACTTCATTTGAATATTGTCTAATAGCTTCTAAAAAAGGCAAACTTTCGATGTCGCCTACTGTTCCTCCTATTTCGCAAATTACGAAATCTTCATTAGTTAAATCGCTGATAATAAATTTTTTTATTTCATCTGTAACATGAGGAATAATTTGAACTGTTGATCCTTTGTAATCACCATTTCTTTCTTTAGTTATTATATTTTGATAAATTTTTCCTGTAGTAATATTATCTGACTTCTTTGAATTTATTTCTGTAAACCTTTCATAATGTCCAAGATCAAGATCGGTTTCCGCTCCATCCTCTGTTACGTAAACTTCACCATGCTCATAAGGGTTCATTGTGCCAGGATCTATATTTAAGTATGGATCTAATTTTCTAATTCTTACTTTGTATCCTCTAGATTGTAATAACGTTGCTATAGAAGCAGAAGCGATGCCTTTGCCTAGAGATGAGACCACGCCGCCAGTTACAAAAATAAAACGGACCATGGAAGTTAACTATAGATTATTTAGGAATAATCACAAAGAAAATATTAAATTAAATTATTTTGAATTTGGAATTTTTGGCTGAGAACTACTATTCTTATCTAATTGCTCAATCTTATCAATAATAGATTTTTGGGAAATATCTTTTTTATTAATCAGTGTTAAAGAAATACTGGTTAAAATAAATAGAAACGCAATTATTGCTGTAAATTTAGTCAAAAAATTTCCAGCTGATCGCGATGACATTAAATTGTCGCTATTACCACCTATTCCCAAAGCTCCACCATCTGATTTTTGAAGCAATACCGAACCAATCAAAAGAACAGCCAAAGTTATATGAAATATTAATAAAAAAGTTTGCATTAATTATTTAAAGTAATTTTTTATAATTTTAATAAAGCTTGCACTTTTCAATGAAGCTCCTCCAATTAAAAACCCTGATATTAAACTAATCTCTCTTAAAGTTACAACATTATATGTGGTCACAGATCCTCCATATAACATTACAGGCGAATTAACATTATATTTTTCTTTTAAAAATTTTTTAAGATTACCATAAATTTTATATAAATAATTATTAGACGGAACTACTCCAGTGCCAATTGACCAAATTGGCTCGTAGGCAATTATTAAATTATTAAAATTAATTTTATTTTTATCTAAGGAGCTTAAAATTTGTTTTTTTAGAACTTTTAGTGATAACCCCTTATTTTTTTGGGATAAATTTTCACCAATACAAAAAATAATTTTTAGTTTATTTTTTAAAGCAACATTAATTTTATCTTTAATAGTCTTAAAATCTTCATCAATTAATCTTTTTTCTGAATGACCGATAATTACATAATTGGCACCAGTATCTTTAAGCATCTTACCACTTAACTGTCCTGTATACGGACCATTATTAATATTTATTTTACTAATATCTTGTGTGCCAAAATCTATTAATCTACTTTTAATTTTAGCTCTGAAAGAACTTAATAAATTTATAGGTGGGCAAAATATAATTTTTTTAAATTTATAAATCACATTTTTTTTAAAAAAAATAAAAACTCTTTCTATTTCTTTAATAGAATTATGATTTCCATTCATTTTCCAATTGGCAATGAAATATATAGTTTTATTCATAAATCGGTTATATCTAAACTAAAATAATCATTTTTTAAAATATTAAATGCTATCATCCTTGAGAAAATTCTCAGAAACAATAGTTGCTAAAATTTTTATAGCATTAATTGCTTTAAGCTTTGTATTTTGGGGTATAAATGATTTTTTTAGATCCAGTTATAGTAATTCTGTTGCAGAAATTGATGGAGAAGAAATATCTTTTAATCAGTTCGTAAGTGAATTTAATAAAATAATTAGAAATAATAATATTCAATCTGAAAAAATAGCTATCAATAATAATATTCATATACTTGCCGTTTCTAATATTATCTCTGAAAAACTTTTAAAAATTCATACAAAAAAACTAGGTGTTATCATAGATGATACAATTATAGCTATAGAAATAAAAAATAGTAACGAATTTAAAGATAAAGATATCTTTTCAAGAACAAAATATGAAAAGTTTTTATTAGAAAG
This sequence comes from Alphaproteobacteria bacterium, assembly GCA_018658635.1. GTDB lineage: Bacteria > Pseudomonadota > Alphaproteobacteria > Pelagibacterales > Pelagibacteraceae > Fontibacterium. The sequence continues at coordinate 3,002 of JABHUX010000076.1, read as the reverse complement.
AAATATAAATTCAAAAATTATTGAAGAGCAAATTAATAAAAACCTTAAAAAAAAAATAATTACAGAATCAATTACCGGATATGTTCCAAATAATAAAAAAATTTCAGAAACGATTTTAAAAAATAAAATAAATATTTTATATGAAGATTTTCTTAGAAAAAATTATAAAATTGTTATTAAAGAAAAGCAATTAAACAATTATCTTAAAAATATTTAAAATGATCTTTTCTACCTATAATGAATTTAAAGAAAATTTAAAAAAAAAAAAATTTGCACAAATTTATGCAATAAAAAATAAACCTAAATTGCAAACAATTGAGAGAATAATTGAATTAGTCTCTTTAAGTAAAGATGGCTTTATATTTGAGTCAGTTGAAAAAGTTAAAATTAGAGGTCGATACACTATATTTGGTTTCAATCCAGATCTTGTAATAGAAACTAACAATAATCAAATAATTCAAAACATAAGTAATAAAAAAAAAATAATAAAAAGAAATCCTTATGACTATTTAAATAAACTAATTAATAATTTTCGTTTCAAAACTTCAAAAGAACTGCCTTTAATGTCAGCAATGTTAGCCGGTTATTTTGGTTATGACATAATTAGATTTAAAGAAAAAATTCCTAATAATTGCAAAAATGACTTAAAAATACCTGATGTAAAATTAATACGTCCTCAACTAATAGTTATTCATGATAATGAAAAAAATAAAATATTTTTCATACAAAATATTTATGGTTTAAAAAAAATTAAAAATTTTAAAAAATTTTATTTGCTTAAATGCGATGAAATAAATAAATTTATTGCTAAAATTAATAACGTTTGTAGCGACATAGATTATTTAAAAATAAATAAAAAAAAAATAAAAATAAAAAGCAACATTACCAAAAAAAAATTTTTAAATTCTATATCTAAAGCTAAAGCATTAATTAATAATGGGGAAATATTCCAGGTTGTCTTGAGTCAAAGATTTGAAAATAAACTAAATAAAACTCCCATTAATTTTTATAAAAAATTAAGAATATTAAATCCATCTCCTTTTATGTTCTTTTTTAATTTTGATAAATTTAAGATAGTAGGTAGCAGCCCTGAGATCTTGGTTAGAGTGAGAAACAATAAAATTACTATTAGACCTATTGCAGGAACTAGACCTAGAGGAAGAAATTTTAAAGAAGACAATAAATTTAAAAAAGAACTTCTTAATGATAAAAAAGAAATTGCTGAACATCTTATGTTGCTTGATTTAGGACGTAATGATGTCGGTAAAGTTTCAAAAATTGGAAGCGTAAAAGTGGATCAAAAATTTAAAATTGAAAAATACTCTCATGTTATGCATATCGTTTCAAATGTTGTTGGCGATTTTGATAATAAAAATACATTATTAGATACTCTGTTTGCTGGTTTTCCAGCAGGAACTGTTTCTGGCGCACCAAAAATAAGAGCAATGGAAATTATTGATGATTTAGAAATGTCTAAAAGAAAATTATATGCTGGAGCTATTGGATATTTCACTCCTAATAATGAAATGGATACATGTATTGCTTTAAGAACTGCTTTAATTATCGATAATAAAATCTATGTTCAATCAGGCGCTGGAATTGTTGCTGATAGCATTCCCTTAAATGAGTACAAAGAAACAGTTAATAAGGCTAAAGCATTATTTGAGGCCGCTAACTAAATGAAAAAAATACTGTTAATAGACAACTATGATAGTTTTACATATAATATTTTTCATTCTCTTTCGAAATTTGGAGCAAAAGTTGAGGTTTATAGAAATGATAAAATATCATTAAAAGAAATCTCAAAAAATAAATTTGATAAAATTGTTATTTCACCAGGACCAGGGCATCCTAATAGTTCTGGAATCTGTATAAATCTGGTTAAACATTTTTATAAAACAATTCCTATTCTTGGTATTTGTCTCGGTCATCAAATTATAGGTGCTGCTTTTGGCGGAGTAATTAAAAAGGCAAAGATTATTATGCACGGCAAATTAAGTAAAATTATTCATAACAGTTCATTTCTTTTTAAAAAAATTCCTAAAAATTTTTATGCAACTAGATACCACAGCCTTATAATTAATGAAAAAACTCTAAATCAAGATTTTGAAATATCAGCGAAAACAGAGGATAACATTATTATGGCTATAAATCATAAAATATATCATCTTTATGGTATTCAATTTCACCCCGAAAGTATTAAAACAAACTTTGGAAATATAATCTTTAAAAACTTTTTAAAAATTAAATGAAAATAAAAGATTTAATAACCAAATTAATTCTTAACAAAGATTTATCCAATTCAGAACTAAATTTCTTATTTAATAAAATTATTAATGCTGAAATTAACGAAAATTTAATAACTTCGATTCTAACTTTGATAACTAGAAATGGTTTTACCTATAATAACATATTATCAGCAGCAAAAATTTTAAGAAAAAAATTAATCAAAGTTAAAGTTCCAAAAAACTCAATAGACACTTGCGGTACAGGTGGTGATGGAAAACATACACTAAATATTTCAACGGCAGCTGCAATTGTGTTGGCTGGCTTGGGGGTTTATGTAGTGAAACATGGAAATAGGTCAGTAACGTCAAATTGTGGATCAGCAGATGTTTTGGAAAAACTTGGAATTAATATATTAGATAATAAAAAAAATTTAGAAAAAAAAATAAAAAAAGAAAAATTTATTTTTTTATTTGCTCCAAATTATCATTTAGCAATGAAAAATGTTGCAACTGTAAGAAAAAATCTTCCTTTTAAAACAATCTTTAATCTCTTAGGTCCCCTAATAAACCCAGGTTTAGTTAAAAGACAAATTATTGGTATCTTTGATAAAAATTTATTAATTCCTTACATTAAGGTTTTAAAAAGCTTAGGTCATAAAAAAGCTTGGGTATTTCATAGTAATGAAGGTTTAGATGAAATATCTATTTTTAGTAAAACTAAAGTTTATGAATTAAATAGAAAAAAAATTAGAAGTTTTATCATTAATCCAAAAT
>JABHUX010000075.1 GCA_018658635.1 Alphaproteobacteria bacterium | reverse complement strand
TGGCGCTGGTTGGGATTTCAATTTATAGTAGATGGAAATTAGATCGATCCTGATCTTTTAACTAATAAATTTGCTTTATCAAAATCTTGTAGAGAATTTTGTTCAATAATTTTCTTTAAACCAAGAACATAATCATCTCCTTTAATTGAGTATTTGTGAACATGTTTTATTAATTTTATTCCTGATATTGATCCACTTAATCTACCTGATCTTTGTTTAGCTCTTTCTATTCGAAATTCCTCATAAAATGGGTGTGTATTTAAGTTATTCTTATAGGCGCTCACTGCATATCTAATTTGATTAAACTTTGAAACTTCATGCTTTTCATCTTCGCCTCGATTTTCTGGCACCATCCCTTTATGCTCTTTCCATCCCCACTGACCAAATAAAGCATTACCCTCAATTGCAAAACGAGATGTACCCCAACCACTTTCATAAGCGGCTTGCGCTATAGCTAATGAAGGAGGAATAATGTCCATTTTAACTAATAATTCTTTAACACTGTTATTTTTAACTTTGTATTGTTGAAACTTCTCATTTAGCCAATCAGCATCTTTTTTAAAACTTTTTCTATTCATGATCGTTGTTAAGATTCTTCGATCAGCAATAATTTTTTCATTTTCTGACAAAACAATTGGTAATAATATTTGTATAAAAATTCTTTTTCTTTGTTCAATGTTATCTAACTCACTAATGCCTTCTGGGAATTTTGCTAAAAAGAAATTAGCAACAGGCCCGCCTTCTCTAACTTTTTCAAGATTATAACCGCTCTTTTCAAATAAATTAATAATACTTACTACTTGCTGAAAATCTAAACTTAATTTTTTTGAGTCATTAGTTAAAAAACTTTTCTTTAACATCTGATCAATGGAAGGATCGTTTGTAGTATATTCTTCTGTTTGATTGTAAATAATCTTTCTTTTATCCGCTGTAGACTTGAACATTTCTGGAACAAAAGCAGTAAAAATAATTAAAGCAACAATGACTGTGTAAGGTAACATTTTTTTAAAATTAAATTTCTTAATTAAGAAAAAATAAATTTTATTTATATTTTTTAAAATAAAGGAAAAGAATCTAAATGTTGGAGCAGTTGTATCAATGATATAACGTGAAACACCATTATTCAAAATTGCACTTCTTATTTTTTTAAAAAAATCAATTAATTTTTGATTAACGAAAATTTTTTTCATATTTGTTTAGATTATAGACTTACAGCTCTAACGCTTTTTACTTCAGGCACGTAATGAACGAGCATTCGCTCAACGCCTTGTTTTAAAGTTAATGTAGAGGAGGGACAACCTGCGCAGCTACCTTGAAGTTCTACTTCAGCTACTCCATCAATAAAAGATCTTAGCTTAATATTGCCTCCATCCTGTGCAACTGCAGGGCGTATTTTAAGTTCTAATACTTCTTCTATTTTTTTAAATATCTCATCTTTATTCTCGCTTATTTCTTTTTTTACAGTAATTGCTTTAAAATTTATAGGAAAGTCATTTTTTATAATATTTTTAATTTCCTCTAATATTTGTCCCCACTCTAGTGACCTATTCTTTTTAACAGAGATAAAATTAGCTCCAAAAAAGACGAGCTCAGCTCCAAGATCAAATATTTTTTGAACAAAGGGATATTCTTTAGCCTCTGAATGGCTTTTAAATTCGATAGAACCGTTTTGCACCAATTCTAAACCTAACACAAATTTTAATGTGTCTGGATTTGGGGTCTGCTGCACATCAATATTCATATGTGTATATTTAGTTAGTATGATTTGTTATTAAAGTAATTAAACTTTATAATAAGGATTATAATTCAATAGCTTATATTAAATTATCCAGTTCCTTTTCAGAAATAAGACCTGGAATTATAACTAAAGGCACTGGTAGATCATTCATCTTTTTAGATAAAGACTTTATGATAGGCCCTGGGTCACTGTCAATTGAAGATGCAAGTACGAGAAACCTAATACTTTTATCCTCTTTAAGAAATTTGATTATTTCATCAACCTTATCACCCATCTTGATAATGATCTGTGGTTTTATTTTAAATTTTTCTTCAACTATAGTTGACCAAAGTCTGCTAATTTTTTTTCCTTCGCTTGTCTCCTCTTGTTCAATAAGATTTCCAACTGATGCCCATTCAGCATTCACGACCGGCCTTACAACGTAGAGCATTATTAAATTGGCATTATTTGTAACTGATCTTTTAGCTGCAAAATAAATTGCATTCTTAAGCTCATCACTCTCGTCAATAATAACTAAATAATTTTTTCTCATTAAGATAGAGATAATCCAACAATCTTATGTACTTCTTTTATAGTTTTTTGAGACTCAATATTCGCTTTTTCACTTCCGCTTTTTAAGATCTTTTTTATTGCATCTGCATCTTTTTTAAATTCTTTAATCTTTTTTCCTATAGGAACTATTTCTTTAATTAAAACTTCACTTAGTCTATTTTTTAATTCAGAAAAATTTTTACCACTTAATTCTTTTAAAGTTTTTTCAATTGTACAGCTACTTAAAATAGAAAATATATTGATTAAATTTCTAGCTTCTGGTCTATTTACTAACTTTGACTCAGTGTCTGGAATTAAATCGTTATCTGTTTTTGCTTTTTTAATTTTTTGCACAATATCTTCTTCTGTGTCAGTTAAATTAATTCTTGAGGCCTCCGACTCATCAGACTTACTCATTTTCTTGATTCCATCTTTTAAACTCATTATTCTTGCAACTTCTTTTGTAATAATGGGTTCTGGCAATGTAAAAAAGTCTTTGCAATTAAAATCATTATTAAATTTCACGGCAATATCTCTACACAGTTCCAAATGTTGTTTTTGATCTTCACCTACAGGGACGTGTGTTGCTTTATAAAGTAAAATATCGGCTGCCATTAAAGTTGGATAAGAATACAGACCAACGCTTGCTTTTTCTTTATTCAATCCAGCTTTTTCTTTAAATTGAGTCATGCGGTTTAACCAACC
>JABHUX010000074.1 GCA_018658635.1 Alphaproteobacteria bacterium | reverse complement strand
TAAAAAAAAAAATAAATTCTAGAATATCTAAGCTTGCAAACAAAGGTCTTGCTACAATTGCGGTAAGAATTCCAAGTGAAAGAAACACAATTAAATTATTAAATATTTTAAATTGCCCCCTTGCGGCACCAAGTGCGAACAGATCAAAATCTTTAAGTCCTACAACGGCTAAACATGTTGCTGAAGAATTTGGTAGTAGTATTAAAATGATCATTGATGGTGGCTCTTGTAAAATTGGAATTGAATCAACGGTTATAGATTTAACAACTAAACCAAAAATATTAAGAGAGGGAGGACTTTCTTCAGAGGTGATTGAAAAGTTTTTGAAAATGAAATTAACTGAGAATAATAATAAAATTATTAAATCACCAGGGCAAATCGGCCTGCATTATTCTCCAGGTATACCCATTTATATGAACAGAGAGAAATCCACTAAAGATGGAGCGTTAATTAAATTCGGCAATAAAAATTATGGTAATCAGAATACTTTTAACTTAAGTACTGGAGGAAGTTTAAAAGAAGCTGCTAAAAATTTCTTTAATACTTTAAGGATTATTAAAAATAAAAAATTTAAATCTATAAGTATTAATAAAATTCCTAACAAAGATTTAGGTAAAGCAATTAATGAGAGGCTAAGAAGAGCCGCGTACTATGAGTGAAAATATAATTGAAGTTAGAAATTTATCAAAGAAATTTAGAAATCATCAAGCGGTTAAAAATGTTTCCTTTGATCTAAAGCGAGGTGAGATAAAAGGTATTTTAGGAGCAAATGGTGCCGGTAAAACGACTACTATAACAATGTTGTTAGGTTTACTAACACCAACATCAGGAAGTATTAAAATATTATCAACGGATATTTCAAAAGATAGATATAAGATTTTAAATAAAATAAACTTTTCATCTCCTTACGTAGATTTACCAAAAAAATTAACTGTTAGACAAAATCTATATGTATATGGAATGCTATATGGAATTAAAAATATAAATCAAAAAATTAAAAACGTAGCAAAGGAATTAGATTTTACGGGTTTGCTTGACATTAAAGTTGGAGAATTATCTTCCGGTCAAAAAACAAGAGTCTCCTTAGGTAAAGCAGTAATTAATGAGCCTGAAATACTATTTCTTGATGAGCCCACTGCTTCACTTGATCCAGATACAGCTGATCGAGTTAGAACCTTTTTTGAACAATTTTGCAAAACACACAATACAGCAATCATATTAGCAAGTCATAACATGGAAGAGGTTACTAGGCTTTGTAGCTCTGTAATTATGATGAAAGATGGAAGAATTACTGATCAAGGGACTCCTAATAGTCTATTAAAAAAATATGGGAAAAAAAAATTAGAGGACGTTTTTTTAAAAATTGCGCGAGGTAAAAAATAACTTATGAGATCAATATTTAGAATTTTTGCACTAGTGGTAAGATACTTTTATCTCATCAAGACATCTTTCCCGAGAATTTTAGAACTTATGTATTGGCCGACATTTCAAATGATTTTATGGGGCTTAATTTCAAAACATTTAACAAACTCCAATGATACAATTATTCAAATTGGTGGAGTTTTAATTGCAGGTGTTTTGTTGTGGGATATTTTATTTAGAAGTCAGTTAGGTTTTTCTATTTCATTTTTGGAGGAGATTTGGTCTAGAAACTTAGGGCAATTATTTGTCAGCCCCCTTAAACCATTGGAGTTAGTTTTATCTTTAATGACCATAAGTTTTATAAGAACGACAATCGCAATGATTCCTGCAGCTCTTCTCGCTATCCCACTTTATTCTTTTTCATTATTTCAAATGGGGCTTAGCCTTATGTTTTTCTTTACAAGTTTATTAATGACAGGATGGATACTTGGAATATTTATTATAGCAGCAATTATTCGTTTTGGTGTTGCGGCGGAAAGTTTAGCGTGGGGAGCTATTTTTACTTTAGCTCCATTAAGTGCAGTTTATTATCCGGTTGAGACACTACCAGAATGGATTAGATGGCTTTCATTATCCTTTCCACAAACTTATGTATTTGAGGGAATGCGTGAAGTCTTATTTAGTAATAATTTTAATAGTAACTATTTTATAAAATCAATTATCTTAAATATAATTTATGCAATAATTGCTGTTGTCGTTTTTTTATTTTCTTTCGAGGGAGCTAGAAAACGAGGTGGTCTTATTAATACTGGTGAATAAATTAATTATTAATCTAAATTTTTAATAATTTCTTCGACCATTTTTTTAGCATCGGCAAATAACATAAGAGTATTATCTCTATAAAATAATTCATTATCAACTCCAGCGTAGCCTGCTGCCATTCCTCTTTTTACAAACAATACGGACTTTGATTTTTCAACATCAAGAATTGGCATACCATAAATTGCGCTCTTAGGGTCGGTTTTTGCCGCAGGATTAGTTACATCGTTAGCTCCAATGACAAACGAAACATCTGTATTTGAAAAATCATTGTTAATATTTTCTAATTCAAATACTTCATCGTAGGGAACGTTTGCTTCAGCTAATAAAACATTCATGTGACCCGGCATTCTTCCAGCTACCGGGTGAATTGCATAGGTAACTTTAACGCCTAATTTTTTTAACTTATCAGCCATTTCACGAAGAGCATGTTGAGCTTGTGCAACAGCCATTCCGTAACCTGGAACAATGATAACTGAAGATGCATTCTTCATTAAAAAAGCAGCATCATCTGCACCTCCTTGTTTAACTGGCTTAGTATTTTTCTTTACAGTTGAGGCTGAAGTATCACCACCAAATCCCCCAAGAATAACATTAAATAATGAACGGTTCATTCCTTTGCACATAATGTAAGAAAGAATTGCCCCTGAAGAGCCCACCAAAGCTCCTGTGATAATAAGAGCAATATTTTCTAAAGTAAAACC
>JABHUX010000073.1 GCA_018658635.1 Alphaproteobacteria bacterium | reverse complement strand
TTTAGGACCTTCAAAAAAAGCTATCACTGCATTTATAAAAAACAGCAAAAGGTTATCCAGATATCCAGATGGAAACTCAAATATTTTAATTCAGTCCATATCAAAAAATTTAAAATTAAATCCTAATAATATTGTTATTGGTAATGGCTCTGATGAAATTATAAGCTTGGCTTGCCAATTATTTTTAAAACCAAATGATGAGGTTATAGTTACAGAGTATAGTTTTTTAATGTACAGGATTTACGCCAAAATCCATGGTGGTAAAGTTATTATGGCAACAGAAGATGATTTTAAGGCAAATATAGATTCTATATTGGCGAAGGTAACTCCTAAAACTAAAATTGTTTTTTTGGCTAATCCAAATAATCCAACAGGAACATATCTGGATAAAAACGAAATGTTATTACTTAGAAAAAAATTACGTAATAATATTTTACTAGTAGTCGATGATGCTTATTTTGAATTTGTTATTAACAAGGATTATGTATCTGGTTTAGATTTGTTTAAAAGTTACAGCAATGTTCTAGTTACTAGATCTTTTTCTAAAATATATGGTCTTGCTAGTTTAAGACTTGGTTGGGGTTATGCGTCAAAAAATATCATTTCTGCAATGAAGCTTATTAAGCCCCCTTTTAATGTCAATTCAGCTGCACAAGTAGCTGGCGTAGAATCTTTAAATGATAAAAATTGGTTAAAAAAGAATATAGAACATAATAGTAAGTGGGCAGATATTTTTTTCGAAAATTTTGTAAATTTGGGAATTTTAACAAATATTCCTGTGGCGAACTTTTTCTTAATGCGTTTTGATAACAAAGAAATAAGCGCAGATAAAATTTATGATCAATTCATCAAATCTAAGATTATATTAAGAAAAATGAAGAGTTATGGATTATCCAATTCACTAAGAGTGACCATTGGAAGCACTAAAGAAAATAGTTTATTTTTAAAAACACTAAATAAAATTTTTGATGTTTAATAAAATAACCATAATAGGACTAGGTTTAATAGGATCTTCGATTGCAAGAGCAATTAAAAAAAATCGTTTATGTAAAAGTCTAGTCGCTCACGATAAATCTAAGATAGTCTTAAAAAAAATCTTAAAACTAAAGATAACCAATCATACTGAACCAAATCTAAAAAAAAGTGTTCAAGATTCTGACTTAGTAATTATTTGTACTCCGCTTGGAACTTATAAGAATATAGTTTCTGTTATTAAAAATTACTTAAAAAAAACTTGTATTTTAACTGATGTTGGTTCGGCAAAAATTTTTGTAACTAATACGGTTAATAAATTAATTAATAAAAATACTATATGGATTCCTGCTCATCCAGTCGCTGGCACAGAACAAAGCGGCCCAGAAGCTGGCTTTGCTGATTTATTTAAAAATAGATGGTGCATCATAACTCCGGTAAGTAAAAAAAATCCAAACGCTTTAAAAAAATTAAATAATTTCTGGAAAAAAATTGGTAGCAAAGTTCAACACATGTCAGCTGAACATCATGATAAAGTTATGGCAATCACCAGTCATATTCCTCATTTAATAGCTTATAATATTGTAGGAACTGCAGCTAACCTTGAGCAAGACACAAAGTCAGAAGTGATTAAATATAGCGCCAGCGGATTTAGAGACTTTACTAGAATTGCATCTTCAGACCCTACTATGTGGAGAGATATTGCTCTTAATAATAGAAAACAAATTCTTCATATGTTAGAAAAATTTAATCTAGATTTAAGTAATTTAAAACGTGCAATTATAAAAAAGGATGGAAATAAATTATTTAAACTATTTTCAAAAACTAAAAAAATTAGACAAGCTATTATTAAAGCAGGTCAGGATATTAATAGTCCTAATTTTGGCAGGAAGAATTAGTCGTAAATTTCTTTTTCAAGTTTATTCATAAAATCATTCATGTTTAAACCTGGCTCAATTGGTTTTTTAAATTCAATGCAGATTTCTCCAGGAAATCTAAAAAAACTATCTCTAGGCCATACATCACCAGTATTTAATTTAACAGGTATACAGGGAACGTTTGCTTTTTCATAAATTCTTGAAACCCCCCTTTTCAAAGGAACTCTTTCATTATTTTTAATTCTTGTTCCTTGTGGAAAAATAATTAAAGGAGATGTTTCTTTATTAATAGTTTTAGCTGTTTGCTCTAAAAAAATAAGGTGATCTTTAGTAACCTTTTCTCTCTGAATTCCTATAAACCCTAATTTTTTTATACACCATCCATAAAAAGGAATCTTAAATAATTCAGTTTTAACAATAAAAATTGGAGCATTAAGCACGGCGTTAAAAACAAAAGTTTCACAAATTGATTGATGTGCAGAGGCTATAAAAAATTTTCTATCTTTTGGTATATTTTCTAATCCTTTAAATATTATTTTTGTATTAATAATAAATCTTACACAAAAAATAATATAAAAACCTAACATACGAGCTAACCATTGCATTGCCGTTCTCGGCATTACGAGAGTTGGTAAAGCTAATAATGTTGAAAAAAAAGAACCGCAGTAAGTTGCAAAATTAAATACCAGCGATCTTAAAAAGTGCATTTAATTAATCAAAGATTCCAATTTTTGTCTTTGTCTTATTACCTTGTATTTATTTTTATTAATCAAAATTTCCGCACAATAAGGTCTTGTATTATAGTTTGAAGCTAGAGATCGTCCGTAAGCACCAATATTATCAATACAAACATAATCTCCCTCATTAAGTTTTTGATATTTATTGTAAGTAATAAATGTATCTGAACTTTCACATACGGGACCAACAAACTCAGTATTTTTATTAATACTCGAACTATTTTTTAACAAAGGATAAATTTGATGTTTTGCACCATATAGTGCAGGTCTGATTAGATCATTCATTCCAGCATCTATAATTATAAATTTTTTCCCTGGCGAATCTTTGAGGTAAATAACCTTTGATACTAATACTCCAGTATTGCCACAAATAGATCTTCCTGGCTCAAATATAATTTCTACATTATTTATTTTTTTAAATTTAAGAACAAGATTTGAGTATTGTTGTAGATTAAAGTTTTTCTCGGTATTTGAATAGGAAATACCAGTTCCTCCCCCTAGATCGATATATTTTAAATTTATTCCAATTAGATTAATTTTTTTATTAAAGTTTGAGAGTACATTTAAAACTTTTTTGAAAGGATTAATGTCCATAATTTGAGAACCAATATGAACACTAATTGCTTCAAATTTTATATATTCATAATGATATTGATTGTTAAATATTTCCAAACAAGCATTCATTGAAATACCAAATTTATTATCTTTTTTTCCTGTAGATATTTTTTTATTGGTTTTTGCTGAGATATTAGGATTAATTCTGATTCCTGTAGAGACAATTCTATTATTTTTTTTTGCAACTTTATTAATAGATCTTATTTCAGCTTCCGACTCTGCATTAATTAAGAGAATTCCTTTTTTAACTGCAAAATCTAATTCTTCTTCGGTCTTGCCCACTCCGGAAAAAACTATTTTTTTAGGAGAAATCCCAGCTTTTAGGGCAATTTTTAATTCACCAATTGAAACAACGTCGGCTCCAGAGCCAAGTTTTTTTAATTCAGAAATAAGTTTCAAATTTGCATTTGATTTTATCGAAAAGCAAATAATCGGATTAATTTTTTTGAAAGATTTTTTAAAATTATTAAAATTAAATTTTAGTTGATTTAGAGAATAAACATAAAATGGAGTTTTAATTCTTGTTGCTACTTTTGATATAGCAATATTTTCAAAAAATAATTTTTTATTTTTGAATTTTAGAAAATTCATTAAATGATTTTGATATCAATTTTAGTTTCTAAAGATTGTTTTTCAAAATTATTATTAAAAGATTGGTAAACTGGATTATTCTTTACTCCGCAAGAGGGCGTTAAAAATAATATTGATAATACTAATAAAATTCTAATCATTTAAACTCTTTTTGATATTTTTTTATCATTTTATTAACATTAAACGGTGATGTTCCGCCATAAGATTTTTTTGAATTAACTGAATTCTTCAAATCAAACATTTTTAAAACATCTTTTTCTACGCTTTTTTCAACTTTTTTTATGGTTAAAAAATCTAACTCATCAAGCGTTTGATTATTTTTTTCAGCAATATTTACAAGCGTTGCAGATTTTTTATGGGCATCTCTAAAAGACATTCCTCTTTTTACTAAATAATCAGCAAAGTCTGTTGCGGTAGTGAATCCCAATTTTGCAGCAGCCAACATTTTAGTTTTATTGGGTTTCATTCCATTTACTAATTCTGTGGCAAGCTGAATATTTAATAAAAGAGTATCGTATGAATCAAATACACACTCCTTATCTTCTTGCATGTCCTTAAAGTAGGCGAGTGGTAAACCTTTCATGGTGGTTAACATAGAAGAGAGTTGTCCAAATACTCTTCCAGTTTTGCCTCTAATTAATTCTGCAGAATCTGGATTCTTTTTTTGAGGCATGATGGAAGATCCCGTTAATAAACTGTCTTCGAGACTGATTAAATTTACAAGGTCTGAATTCCAAATAATAATTTCTTCAGCAAGTCTTGAAAGATGCACTGAGCACAAAGAGGCTATAAATAAGAATTCAATAGCAAAATCTCTATCAGAAACTGAGTCAATAGAGTTGTTAGTAGGTTTTTTAAATCCAAGTTTTTTTGAGGTAAAGTTTCTATCAATATTATATGAAGTCCCAGCAAGAGCTGCAGATCCTAATGGGTTTTCATTAATGTTTTCTAAAAAATTTTTAATTCTTTTTTTATCTCTTTTAAACATTTCCACATACGCTAATAAATAATGAGAAAATAGTACCGGCTGTGCATTTTTAAGATGCGTAAATCCGGGCATAATTACATCAATATTTTTTTTAGCCTTATTTAAAAAACTTTTAATAAGCAGTGTTAAATTTTTATCAATAATGTTTGCAGATTTTTTTACCCAAAGTTTAAAATCTGTTGCTACCTGATCATTTCTTGATCTTGCTGTATGAAGAAATCCAGCATGGTCTCCTATAATTTCAAATAATCTTTTCTCAACATTAAGATGAATATCTTCATGTTCTGTTTTAAATTTAAATTTATTCTTTTGTATCTCTATTCTAATTTTTTTTAATCCAGAAATAATTTTTTTAGCAGATTCACCCTTAATAATTTTCTGCTTTGATAGCATCTCGCAATGAGCAATAGATGCATCAATATCCTCATTAAATAATCTTTTATCTATATCAATCGAAGAGTTAATTGATTGTAAAAGTTTCGATGTAGGTTTTTTAACTCTTGTACCCCACACTTTATTTTTATTTTCTTTAGTCATATTTTTAATAATATATAAAACTAAACTATGTTTTTTTTACGCAATTCTTTTAAATATCTGGTTTATTTATCCTGTTTATTATTATTTATTACTAATCACTCTTTATCACAACCCATTAAAGATCTTCCTTTTAAGAACATAGTTGTGCATGAGGCACCAAAAGAAATTATCGGTGAAGAATTTATAGATTTCTTAGGTAAAAAATTAAAATTTAATAAATTTGATCATCAAATAAATCTAATTAATTTTTGGTCTACCTGGTGTGTGCCATGCAAAGAAGAAATGCCCTCTATTGATAAATTAGTTGATGTTATGGGCAAAGATAAAATAAAAATATTTGCAATTAATCTTGAAAAAATAAATAAGAAAAAAACTGATAAATTTTTTAATGAGTTAAAGATTAAGAATTTTTCCACCTATTATGACCCAGAATATGTTTTGGCAAACAGAATTGGATTAAGAGGCTTGCCAACAACTTTAATTGTAGATCGCAACGGCAAAGAAATAGCAAGAGTTATAGGCTCGATCAACTTTGCTGATGAAAAATTTATTAGTTGGTTAAAAAATCTGTAGGCTTATTTTTTATGAAAATAAAATAAAGTCATTAAAACAACTATAGCAACAAACTGAGCAACAACCCTTAACTGCATTAATTTATTACTCTTTCTTTTATCATCAATGTTACTACCAAGGAAAAATGATTTTAATCCACGCATAAGAATTACGGTAACAACAATCAACGCAACTATTGCAATAATACGACTTAAATCTGACATTGAAAAATAATTATCATAAAATGATTAAAATTATATAAAATAAAATATTAATGAAATTAATTAAAGAAAACATATTTTTAAAGGCAACTTCTTTACCGCAAACATCAGCTAAAGCAAATTATTTAACAGTTTTTTGTCATGGATATGGTGCCGATGGAAAAGATTTAATTAATATTGGAAATTATTGGCAAAGATTTTTACCAGATTTTTATTTTACCTCACCCGACGCACCAAACGTTTGCTCAGTAAACCCAGGAGGATTTGAATGGTTTGACCTTATGAGTCATGACGCTAAAAAGATTAATTTAGAATTAGAAAATTCAATATTTAAATTAACCGAGTTTATTAATACAAAACTCAAGGAATTAAATTTGGATTATTCAAAGTTGTTTTTGGTAGGGTTTAGTCAAGGAACGATGATGTCATTACATTATGCATTAACAAATTCTAATAAGATTGCAGGGGTAATTGGTTATTCAGGAAAGATTTACGATTCTATTTTTTTAGAGCAGAATATTAAAGCTAAACCTTCAATTTTTTTGATGCATGGGGATAACGATAGTATTGTTCCTTTAGAAGAAATGATGGAAGCTAAAAATTTTTTATTGAAAAATAAATTTAATTTAAAAACTAAAATTTTTAAAGGTTGCGGTCATTCTATTCCAGTAGAAGGATTAAGTTTAGGTCTAGAATTTATTAACATTAATAAAAAATAATTATTTTGATTATAAATAAAACTGATATATTAATTATATATTAAATGATTATTACAGAATCTAATTTAGTACCCTTGGATAAGTGCCCAGCTCTTGTCTTGAACGCAGATTACAGACCATTAAGTTATTACCCTTTATCTTTATGGTGCTGGCAAGATGTTGTTCGGGATGTCTTTTTAGACAGAGTGACAATCGTTTCCGAATATGATCGCGAAATTAGAAGTCCTTCTTTTTCTATGAAATTACCAAGCGTAATCTCATTAAAGAAATATATAAAACCTTCGGAGTTTCCAAATTTTACAAGATTTAATGTTTTTTTAAGAGATAGATTTTCTTGTCAGTATTGTGGTGATAGTAAAAATTTAACTTTTGATCATGTAATACCACGATCAAGAGGAGGAGTTACTTGTTGGGAGAATGTAGTATCTGCTTGTTGCACATGTAACGTAAGAAAAGGCGGTAAACTTCCTCATGCAAGTGGAATGATTCCAAAAATAAAGCCATATCGCCCAACAGTAGAAGAATTACATGATAATGGAAAATTTTTTCCACCAAATTTTTTACATCAAAGTTGGTTAGATTATTTATATTGGGACGTTAAGCTTGAAAGTTAATATTTTTTTGAAATAGCTATAGCTAGTTTAGAACTATTCTTTATCACGATATCTAAAATAGAATATAAACCATCATTATTTGCACCTAAACTTTCAGCAGTATTTTTGTGCTCAAGTTCCTCTTCTCTAAATTTAATAAATTTTTCTTTCAGTTCTTTTTCTTCTTTGTAGTCTTTAGATAAAATATCTATCTGCTCTCCATAATGACCACCAATAACTTCTTCAACAGCAGAAGTGCATAAAGCTGTAGCTTTTTTTCCAAGTAAGGCAGTACCAAAACCAAGGGCTGTACCAAGAACATCCCATAAAGGAAGTAAAACTGTGGGTCTAACTTTCCTTTCAATAATTTGATTTTCAAAAAATTCTAAATGTTCTAATTCGTGATCACGCATGTCCTTGATAGTATTTTGTAATTCTGGATCTTTATTAAAAAGTTGAAGAGCTTTTAATTGTCCCTCATATATTTTTATAGCACCGCGTTCGCCAGCGTGATTAACTCTGATCATCTCTGCTATTTGCTCGTTTTTTTTGTCCATGAGAATGTTATATAATATAAAATTGTAAGAATTAAAGACATAATCATATTAATTGAGGCTAAAGATAAACCAAATAATTTAAAGTCCACGTCTTTACATGATGGGGCCAATTTACTTTGTAATTCTTTTAAAAGAATATCTTTCGACATATTTTTGCTAACTTCTGTTTTGCAGCTAGATAGTTCATTAATCAATCCATTTTCAATTCCAACGTGATATCCAGCAAGAAAAAAACTTACTATGGACGTTAAAATTATTAAAAACATTAATTGATTTTTCCAATTATTTTTTAAAAAAAATAAAGCAGAAAGTAATAAAATTAAATAATAGGGGTAGCGTTGATAAATACAAAGAGCGCAAGGTTTGACTTTTAGAATATACTCAATAAATAATGCTGAGAAAATAATAAAAAGATTGATTACAAAGATGTATATAAAAAATTTATAAATTATATTTTTCAAGCAATAAAATACTGTGGAAATTTAATATAAAACAAATACATTCCTGCAATCACAATAGCAAAGCTTCCAATTATCCAAATTAAAAAAGTTGAGAATTTTTTATCAATTTGTTCTTGAATCTTAGGCCCAAATTTTGAAAAAAAATAAGCTAATAAGAAATATCTAGATCCTCTCGTAAATAAAGCTGTTGCAGCAAACAAAGGAAAGTTAAAATGAACGAAACCACTAGCTATCGCAAGCAAGTTAAAAGGAAGAGGCGTAAATCCAGAGATAAATAATATGAAAGCAAAAGCTATCATTGTGCTTTTTTTATAAAAAATAGCTAAGAATTTTTTTGGATCGTCTACACCTGAAAGTTCAAATATGTGTACACCTAATTTATTGAACATAAAACTTCCTATAGCGTAAGCAACAATAGCTCCTAAAAATGCAGCTACAGTTGCAATCATGAAAGTTTCATACCATCTCTTTGGCTTGGCAATTGACATCGGGATTACAATTGCATCTGAAGGAAAAGGAAAGAATATATTCTCTAAAAAACACCAAACAGCCAAAACATACTTTGCAAATTTATGACCTGCTAGATTTATAAGTTTATTTAGTAAATTTTTTAGCATTAGCTTGTCATATATAATTGAATTTATATAATTAAAAAATAAAATTTAAATTTTATATTAAACAATTTCCTCTATCTTTAGTGATTTTGGCAGAATCTTTCTATGTAGAGGTTGGTATTGCTCGGTTTCTAGAGAATCTTATCAGATTAATCATAAAAAATATTTTATTATCTGATTACCTCTTGAGATTTTAATAAAAATTAGTTTTATTTAAGTAAGAAATAAAAATAAGATTTGCGGAAGTGATGGAACGGTAGACATGATAGACTCAAAATCTATTGCTCGTAAGAGTGTGAGGGTTCAAATCCCTCCTTCCGCACCAATTAAACAAAATATTTTATTATAAAAAAGATTATTAATAATAAGATTACACTCACTATTGATAAGATATTTAAATATTTTTCTATAAAATTTTTTATACCTTCTCCGTATTTCCAAATCAAAAAGCTTATTGCTAAAAAACGAATTGACCGTGATATGAAGCTACCAACAATAAATATCCAGAAATTAAACTGAACAAAACCACTACCAATAGTTAAAAGTTTGTAAGGAAGAGGAGTGAATGCATAAAAAAAAACAATCCAAAATTCCATTTCTTTTGTAATTGAATTTGTGAATGTAATAAAGGATTCTTGATATCCATATAAGCTTATAACTTTTGCTCCTATGGTGTCGTAAAAAAAATATCCTAAATAATATCCCAAGGCACCACCTAGCACTGAAAATACAGTTACAAAAAAACCAATGGCCATTGCTTTATGTCGTTTTACTAATTGCACAGGAATCATTAATAAAACAATTGGAATTGGAAAGACGCTACTTTCAATAAAACTTATAAAATATAAAAATTTTTCAGATTGTTTTTTAGAGCAGATAGATAAAATTTTATTATATAAAGATCTCATTTTCAAAAGGTTATATATTTAATTTTATTATTAGCATCCAAAATAACTATTGTAGAATAAATAGCTTAAAAAAGTAGAATAAGAGTTATGCAGATTTCAAATTTTAATAGTTTAAATGAAATATTTTTTTTGCAATGCGAAAAATATCAAAAAGAAGATCATTTATTATTTAATAACTTAAATTTAAAAAAATTTCAGACATATACTTGGTCTGATACTAAAAATAACGTTTTAAAACTTGCAAAATTTCTAAATGAAAAAAATATTAAAAAAAATGATCGAGTATTACTAGTCTCAGAGAATAGACCCGAATGGTTAATTGCAGATCTTGCAATATTACTAAATTCAGCAATTACAGTCCCAAATTATACCACATATACCGTAAATGATTTTGCATTTACAATTAATGACTGCAAGCCTTCAGGATTAATTGTTTCAAGTTCTCAGTTATTAAAAAATATTTTATTTGCTGCAAAAAAAATTAATTACAATTTTAATTTTATAATTCTTTTAAATCAAACCAGCGAAAGTCTTACAGACAATGTTATTAATTTTTCTGATGTTATAAAAAGAGAAAATGATTTTGAAGAAATAGAAATATTTTTTAAAGAGATTAATAAAAATTTAACAAGAAAAGATCCTGCTTGTATTATTTATACTTCTGGCACACAAGGAACGCCAAAGGGAGTGGTATTATCACATGGCGGTATTTTAAAAAATTGCGAAGGTGCTTTGGAGTTTTTATATTTTATTAAAGACCAACAAAATACCTTTCTTACTTGGCTGCCACTATCACATTCTTACGAACACACAGTTCAATTTGTTCAATTAAGCCTAGGTGCAAAAATATTCTATTCTGAAAGTTTAGATAAATTACTAACCAATTTAAAAATTGCAAAACCAACTATCATGACCGCAGTGCCAAGGTTTTATACAAATCTTGTTAATAAAATTAAAATTAATTTACAAAATCAGAGTAGTTTTAAAAAAATGATTTTTAATAAAACATTAGAATTAGGTGAGAAAAAATTATTATTTAAAAAAATGAGTTTTTTTGAAAAGTTTATTAATTTTTTATTAGATATAATTGTTAGAAAAAAAATTAAGAGTCAATTTGGTGGAAAAATAAAAGCTTTTATATCTGGAGGAGGTCCTCTAGATTATAATGTTGGGATATTCTTAAATTCTTTAGGCTTACCAACATTGCAAGGTTATGGACTAACTGAGGCTTCGCCTGTTGTTAGCTGTAATTCAATTGATAAAATTAAAGTAGATACAGTTGGAAAAATTTTTAAAGATGTAGAGGTTAAAATAGCTAAAGATGGAGAGATTTTAGTTAAAGGTGAGAATATTATGCTCGGATATTGGAATAATAAAAATGAGACTGAAAAAATTTTAAGAGATAATTGGTTATATACAGGAGACATAGGAGAAATCGATAAAGAAGGATATTTAAAAATTACTGATAGAAAAAAAGATATTATTGTCAATGCCGGAGGAGACAATATTGCTCCAAGTAAAATAGAAAATTTATTAGCAAATTATCCTGAAGTTATTCAAAGCTATATTTATGGCGATAAAAAAAATTATTTAGTCGCGCTAATTGTTGTCACAAAAGAGCTTGAAGATAGAAAAAATAAAATACGATTTATTGTTGAGAAAGTTAATAATGAACTGAGCATTATTGAAAAAATTAAAAAATTTATAATTATTGATGATCCATTTACTATCGAGAATGAAATGTTAACTCCGACGATGAAAATACGAAGACACCAAGTAAAAAATATTTTTGGAGATCAATTAGAAAAGCTTTATTTTTAATTTGGTGCACTCGAGAAGATTCGAACTTCTGACACCAAGTTTAGGAAACTTGTACTCTATCCAGCTGAGCTACGAGTGCATTAAAGTAAAATATAAATAATATTTAATGTAAAAAAAATATTAAAAAACTATTGTAAACCAATAAAATTTGAATCAAAAAAAATTAATTCATTTTTAAAAATTTTGTCCACAAATAACAATTTGACTTAGTAAACGATATGTTTTTAAGTATTTGTAAATGCGAATCACTTAAATTATTTAAGTGATAATTAACGTAAAGGGAGAAAAAAATGGCTAAAAGAAGAAAAGCAGCTAAAAAAACTTCTAAGAAAAGAAAAGCTTCTAGAAGAAAACCAGCTAAGAAAGCAAAAAAAAGAAGAAGATAGTTTTGTAAGTTTTCAAGAAAAACGCTCTTCAAATTTTTTGAAGGGCGTTTTTTTTATATAGGCTCTGCAGTTACAGCCTCTTTCTTACCAAGAGCTTTATCTAATTTCTTTTTAGCGTCCTCATTAGTAAGTTGCATTCCAATCGCTACCTCTCCTAACAAACGATCATAAGCTTTTTCAAATAATTGTCTTTCACTATAAGATTGATCAACTGGTATTTCACTATTTTTATTTAAATCTCTTACCACTTCTGCAATTTGATAAATTTCACCAGAGTTAATTTTTTGATCATATTCTTGAGCTCTTCTGCTCCACATAGTTCTTCTAATTTTTGGTTTTCCTTTTAAGATAGAGACTGCTTTATTAATTTGGTTTACGCTTGATATAGGTCTTAAGTTTCCCTGTTGGTTAACAGGAATTGTTAAAATTAATTTATCTTTAGTTACCTGGATTTTATAATAAGTCATTTCAATATCTGCAATCACACTGCTTTCAATTGCAACAATTTGACCAACACCATGTTTTGGATAAATAACGTGATCTTTAACTTTATAAATTTTTTTATCAGATTCTTGTTTTGTAACTTTTGTAATTATAATTTCAGCTGCAGCATTTTGAGATGTGGTTAGAGGTTTTTGTTGTGAAGTGGGCTGTTGTAAAATTTTTTTTGTTTCTGGATTTTTAGGTCTTCCACGTTTTCCTTTAGGTTTAATCTCTACTGGAGGTATATCTTTTTTTTGAATCTCTTTTTTAGGAATTTCTTTTTTAAATGGTTTTTTTTCTAACTTAATTTTTTTATTCTTTTTAATATTAGATTCTTTTTTCTTATCTTGTGATTTTTTATTTTTTAAGATTTTTTTTAGAAATTCCATGGCGCTTAATATAGCATCCGATTAGTTAATACAAGCTTACAAGATTATTTATTACCGGAGCCAGGTTTATCACTAAAGTACTTTTCAAGCTTGTTAGGTATATTTTTAAATTTATCGGCATCAGGCAATGGATCTTTTTTTTTATTAATATTAGGCCATTTTGCAGACATCTCTTTATTTAGCACTACTAATTTTTCAGTATTTTTATTTGTGTCAGGCTCGATAGCGTTGATAGGACATTCTGGTTCGCAAACACCGCAATCAATGCACTCATCTGGATTAATCACTAACATATTTTCGCCCTCGTAAAAACAATCTACAGGACAAACTTCAACGCAATCAGTGAGTTTGCATTTCACGCAATTGTCATTCACTACATATGTCATTTATGAATTTATAAGAATAAATTATTTTTAATAATATTATTATTATCTTTAAAAATACAGAGTATTATTTAACTGTTTAAAGATAAATTTTTTAGAGAAGCAAAAGGGTTGTTAACATTCTTTTTAATATTATCTCTTTTAATTTTTTTCTTATCTTTATGTTTAAAATCATAACTAAATATATCTTTGTTCTTATCTGTCTTCTTGTAATTCATTAATTTTAATAATTTTTCAAAATCCTCTTTTCCACATCCTAAAAGATTGAGCATTTCAGAAGATATAGAGAATTGATTATTATTTGTTGAGCTTAAGATTTTTATAAAAAGTTTTTCTAACATATCAACTCTGACTATATAATTTTCAAAAGTTTCAAATCCACATATTAATAAAAATTCTTTATTCTTTGTTTCAAAATTCTTTAAAAAATTTAATCCAAAAGTGGGACACTTTTCTCTTAGAGTTTTATTATTAAAACAATTCCAAAGAATTATTTTTAAGTTTACAGCTTTAGGCTTAATCATTAGGGGCTGATAGATGTGATATCTTCCAATTTTTATTCCAATTTTTTTAATATTAGCTCTTTGCTCTTTATCTAAGCTCTTTAGTAAATCTTCGGCATCCAATCTTTTTAACACTCCATGGTTTTCAAATAGCCTAAAACACAAAGCTCGAGCATAGCTATTTTCTAAATTAATTTTTGAAGTTTTTATTAAATCATTAAGATGAAGATTCTTTTCTTTATCAATCCACTTTTCTAAATAATTTTTTAATTCAGTTTGTTCATCTACATCTAAAGAGTCATCAATTAATAATTTTATTTTTGGATTTAAATAATCTTTCCCAGGAATAATTGTTGCAATAGGGTTTTCTTTCCAGAATATTTTAAAATCCTCTTTTAATTGAAGCGTAGCAGATTCAATATTTTCTTTAATAATATTATTAATTCTTTTTTTTAATTCCTCCGCAACCCCTTGACGAGCGGCCTTTTTTATAGATTTGATGTCTGTTTGTAGAGCTGTACTTGAAAAATCCAAGTTAAGTCTTAAACCTTTAATAGTACCAATAAATTGTTTATCAATGATTACCTCATCTTTTTCTGAAATTTTAGTTTCTAATTTTGCATCTTGCTTTAAGTGTTTAGAGAGAATGCTTATTCTTCTATCAATGAAACTTTTTGATAATTCTTCATGTAATTTTGCAGAAAGTTTATCCTCAATATCTTTTGTTTTGGCTATCCAGTAATCACTATTTTCAACCCAATTTTTTTTATACGAAACATAAGCCCAAGTTCTTACATGGGAGATTCTATTTGCAATCGTATCAATATTTCCAGATTCATTGTCTAGACCACTTAATTGTGCGCGCATCCACTCATTAGGTATCTTTCCCTTATCAGAAACTAAGAATTCAAAGACTTTTTTAACAATATCAATGTGTTCGTTATAAGAACTTTTTGTAAAATCTGGTATCTGGCAACATTCCCATAAAGTAGTGAGATTATTGTTTTTATAATCAGTTTTAATTAGATTATTTTTTACTATTAAAGTTTTTAATACATTTTCATCTAATAAGTCTTTGTTTCTTAAAAGACTGTGATCGTAGGTTTTTTGATCAAGACTATTCAAAAGACTTCCTATGCTTGAAAAATCTAAATTAGAATTTCTCCAATAAATATTTATAACACTATCAAACTTATGATTTTCTAATCTATCTATTTGTTCAGGACTTAATTCATCACATTTCCCAGTGATGCCAAAAGTTCCATCATTCATGTATCTGCCAGCACGTCCAGCAATCTGACCTATTTCTGTTAAACGTAGATGTCTATTTCGTCTTCCATCAAACTTATTAAGATTATTAAAACTGATGTGATCAATGTCCATATTAATTCCCATTCCAATTGCATCTGTTGCAACAAGAAAATCAACATCACCAGATTGATATAATTCAACTTGAGCATTTCTTGTTTTAGGACTTAAAGATCCCATAACTATTGCTGCACCGCCTCTTTGTCGTCTAACAAATTCTGCAAGGGCATAAACTTCATCTACAGAAAAAGCGATAATAGCTGTCCGACCAGGGAGTCTAGATATTTTTTTATGACCAGAGTAAGAAAGTTTAGAAAATCTTTCTTTAAATATAAATTCAACTTCTGGAACAAATTTTTGTATTATATTTTGCATAATGTTAGAGCCGAGAAACATTGTTAACTTATCTCCTCTCATATTTAATAAACGGTCGGTAAAGATATGACCTCTTTCAGGATCAGCGCACATTTGAATTTCATCTATTGCCACAAATTCAGCATTAATATCGAGAGGCATGGATTCAACTGTACATAAAAAATAATCTGCATAAGGAGGAATGATTTTTTCTTCGCCAGTTATTAAAGCAACTTTTTCAACACCAACTTTTTGAATACATTTTTCATAAACTTCCCTTGCAAGTAAACGAAGTGGGAGTCCAATAATTCCAGAACCAAACTGAAGCATTCTTTCAATTGCAAAATGAGTTTTGCCAGTATTTGTTGGACCCAGAACAGCAACAATGTTTTTTTCTGAAAAAGACATTTTTAGTATTAAATTTTTTTCAAGATACTACCTGTTGTTATTAGCCAAGAACAAAGCAGGCATAAAATATGACCGAATCACTCGAAAAAATGTTCTCATTTTTGTAAATATTTTTAATTATAATTTTTTAATACGCTTAATACACAATAGTGGCAATTTAGATTTTGAATATATTTTTTTAATAGTTTCTTTTATTCCCATTATAACTACTTTTTTTCTAGCACCAAAAGCATGTATTAATTTTTTATTATTTACTGCAATTGCAACATGTCCTTTCCAAAATAATAAATCTCCCTTCTTAATTTTTTTGATACTAACTTCTTTTTTAAAAAACTTTTTTTGATCCTTAGAATCTCGTGGACAATATATATTATTAAATTTTAATAATTCTTGTACCAAAGCAGAACAATCTATTCCTTTAGGACTGTTACCACCCCATAGATATTTAGTATTGAGATATAATTTAACATTATCAAGAAAATGTTTTGTTTTAAAATTTATAGGTTTAGCATTTTTTTTTAAAATCCATCCAGTCGATGTTTGAATAAAATTATTTTTATTATCTAAAATAGATATCTTTGAATTAAAAAATATTTTTTTATTTGTTTTATATTTGTTATTTGGCTTTTTATATAGGTTGCAGTCTTTAGAGATAATTTTGTATATTTTTTTTCTTTTATCTAAATGTAAATCTTTCGCTTCAATAAAACCTTTATATTTGTCATAAGTTTTATATCCTTTATAAAATCTTCCAAATTTTTTTTGAGTTAGAAATTTTTCTCCTAAAAGAATTTGGGTCACAATCTCAGATTTTTTATTATTTCTTTTGTAAATATTTGCGATGGGGCTTTTGACTGTAAGCAGCATATTCTTATAGATCCTTTATGATAATAACAGATATTTCCGTTATAACTAAAATATATTTTTAGATTTAATTATTTTTTAGGAGCTGCTGGAGCCGGTTCTTTTTTTTGTTCAGCTTGTTTCTTTTTAGCGTCTGCTTCTAGTTTTTTTAATTTAGCAATTGCTGCATTTTCTTCTTCTAGCGTAACAATCCCATCTTTATTTGTGTCGGTATTATCAAATCTTCCTGCAGCATCTTTTAAAGGATTTGCATAAAATTCATCTTTTGTAATTTTTCCATCACCATCTTTATCTATGCTACTGAATATTTTTTCTAATTCTTTTTTATTTGCATCTAAATAATCTTGTCTCTTTAATGGAAAAGGAGAATTTTGAGCAGAAACCGTATTGCAGATTAGTAGAGCTAAAATAGCTGATGATAATATTTTTTTCACAAGCGAGGTATATGCCCCAATGTTATTTCTGTAAATCATTTTTTATCAATCTTAATAGTTTTGTTTATCCAAATAATCAGAAGCAGAACTGGAATTCCAATGATAGCAGTGAATATGAAAAATATTGGATATCCAAACAAGCTTACAAAACCACCCGCATAACCAGCTATCAGTTTAGGCAAAAATAACATTGCCGAACTAAATAGTGCATACTGAGTTGCGGTAAATTTTACTGAAGTTAGCGCCGAAAGATAAACAATAAAAGTGGCTCCCGCAAAACCGCTCGCAATATTATCTGCGGTAATGACAAAGGCTAAAATTTTAACATCAGCAGTAATAAGTGCTAGCCAAGCAAATAATAGATTACTCAATGCTGAAATTAATGCACCAATAAATAAAGATCTCATTACTCCTAAATGAACTGAAGCAAGGCCACCAATAATGCCACCAGCAATAGTAGCTAGTGTTCCAAAGAATTTTGAATAGGTAGCTATTTCTGCAATTGAAAAACCCTTCTCCATGTAAAAAACATTGGCCATTACCCCCAAGACTACATCTGAAATTCTATACAAACCTATTAGAAGTAGAATTGACGTTGCCTTTGATCCGTATCTTTTTAAAAAATCTAAAACAGGTTTTGCGTAAGCATTTTTTGCAGATTCTTTGTTAATAAATTTTACTTTGATTAACAAAAATATAATTAAAGCAAATGTAAAGAGGCAAAAAATAATTTTAATAAATTCATTTAGAAAATTAATAATAGGGTCTTTGCTATTAAATAAATCTTTAAAATATAAATAGCATAAAATAAATCCTGCCAAAGAAAATAAAAAAGCAATGAAGAATTTAATTTTTTGATTAGATTTTTTTTCAATATTTCTTTTTATTTTTGGCTCAGAAGAATAAAAAACTGTCAGGACTCCAAATAACATAAGCAATGCCATTATTTGATAAACCTGCTGCCATACCTTTTGATTATAAATTTCTGTTCCTAAGAATGATGCAATCCATAAGCTTCCAGCACCAGCAACAATCATCGCTATTCGGTAACCAGTTAAATACATAGAAGATAATGCTCCTTGTAGATTTTTTGAAGCAGACTCAATTCTAAAGGCATCTAACACGATGTCCTGAGTTGCGCTTGAGAATGCAATAAATATTGCTCCTATAGCCGTGCATATCAAAGAAGTTTTTGGATCTGTAAAAGAAATAAAAATTAACGACAGGATTATCATTAATTGTGACAACAGTAGCCAACTTCGTCTGTGCCCTAACTTTCCTAATATCGGTAATTTTAAATTATCAACGATAGGCGTCCATATAAATTTAAAAGAATATGCAAAACCAACCCAGCTAAATAAAGTTATTGTTGCTCTATTTACTCCAGCCTTAAATAACCAAACAGACAATGTCGAAAAAATTAGAAGAATAGGCAGACCGGCTGCAAAGCCAAGAAATAACATTCTTACCGATTTAGGATTTAAGAGCGGACTTAAATAAGAAAATGCCATCAACAGGTAATTTATTTTTTTTTATTGAGAATATAAAGAAAACTATTTAAGCGTACTTAAATATGCAATTAGACTTGCTCTCTCTTCATCTTTTACAATGCCAGCAAAAGCCATTTTAGTTCCTTTAATATAATCAGCGGGCTTATATAAAAATGCATTTAATTCTTCAACTGACCAAGCTTTTCCATGAGCAGTAAGTGCAGATGAATATTTAAATTCTGGATGTGAACCAGATTTTTTACCAACAATCCCCCACATTGGAGGGCCAATTTTTACTGCCCCGCCACTTACATTAGTGTGACAAGCTGCACATTTCTTAAATGTATTCTCGCCAGCAGCAACATTTGCCGTTGCTAATAAAACTTTTATATCTGCTAATTTTTCCTCTTTTTTTGGCTCACCTTTAGCAGCGCTTTTTGTTTCTGCTACACCTTCAATTTTGTAACCTGGTGTTTCAGGTTTTTTTACGTGATAAATAGAATCTGCAATTTGATTTAAACCAAGTAATAATAAAGCAACAATTAGCACCGCTGCAGCAATTTTATTAAATTCAAAACTGTCCATATTCTAGTGATTTTTATAATCTAAATTGTATAACATCATAATCTTTAAAGTAAAAAAAACTTTTTAAAATCTATTTTATGCGTCTTACAGTCGCATAATTTTTATTATGAACAATACAGTTATTTTTATTCCAAGCCATTTACGAGCAAACAGATTACCCAATAAACCGTTATTGTTAATTAATAATAAACCTATGATTGTTCATTGTTGGCAGAGAGCAGTCGAGAGTAAAATAGGAGATGTATATGTTGCAACAGCAGATGAAGAAATTGCAAAAGTTATAAAAGATGTTGGTGGAAAAAGTATTTTGACTAGCAAAGAACACAAAACAGGCTCTGATAGAATTTTTGAAGCGATAGAAAAAAATTTTTCTAAAAAACCAGAAAATATTATTAATCTACAAGGAGATATGCCAAACATTAACCCTTTAGCAATAAAACTATTAGATAAATTTATGAAGAATAACTCTTATCAAATAGCAACTCTTGCAACGACATTAAATTCTAAAAAAGATTTGACAAATAAAAACATTGTAAAAGTTGAAACTAAAAAAGAAATGCAAATAAATAATTTTGATAATGTATTAGATTTTTTTAGATTAAAAAATAGTA
The DNA here is from genome assembly GCA_018658635.1 of Alphaproteobacteria bacterium. Classification (GTDB taxonomy): domain Bacteria; phylum Pseudomonadota; class Alphaproteobacteria; order Pelagibacterales; family Pelagibacteraceae; genus Fontibacterium. The sequence continues at coordinate 9,537 of JABHUX010000073.1, read as the reverse complement.
ATGAAGTTAATTTTTATTATCATCATGTTGGTATTTATGGTTATCGATACGAAATATTAAAAAAATTTATTTCTTTAAAAAGAAGTGATAATGAAATTAATAGAAGCCTAGAACAAATGCGCGCAATGGATAATAATATATCGATAAGCGTCGGTTTAACAGACTCTTATCCCTTAGGAGTAGATACTATTGAAGATTTAGAAGAAATAAGAAATATTATGAAAAATGGCTAATAAAATAATTATACAAGGAGAACAGGGTGCTTATTCGCATTTAGCGGCAATAAAAATTTTTAAAAATCCTGCCATGATATGCTGCAAGACCTTTGAAGATGCTTTTATTAAAACTAAAAGTACTAAAAATAGTAAATTATTAATTCCAATTGAAAATTCTATAGCGGGAAGAGTTGCGGACGTTCATTATTTATTATCTTCTTCTAGATTGAAAATAGAAGGGGAACATTTTCAAAGAGTTGAACACTGCTTATTAGGATTAAAAGATGCCTCTATTAAAAAAATAGAAACCGTAAGAAGTCATGCGCAGGCTATTGGGCAGTGTAAGAAAAATATTCATAAATTAAAATTACAACCTATTGTAGCCGCTGATACTGCTGGCTCTGCAAAATATATTTCCGAACATCAAATAGAGTCCGAATCTGCGATCGCCTCAGCGCTTGCTGCAAAGATTTATGGATTAAAAATTCTGAAGAAAAATTTTGAAGATTTAAAAGGCAATGTTACAAGATTTTTAATCATGTCTGCTTCGACAAGATCAAAACCATATAAAAAAAATAAGAAATATATTATTTCTTGTATTTTTCGCTTAAAAAGCGTGCCCTCTGCATTGCATAAGGCTTTAGGAGGTTTTGCTGAGAATAAAGTTAATCTTACAAAGCTTGAAAGTTTTTCAACTGGAAATTCTTTTAAGCAGGTAAGTTTTTATCTTGATATTGAGGGGCATATTGAAAATTTAGCAGTAAAAAAAGCTCTAACTATTTTAAAAAAACATACTGAAAAATTAGATATTTTAGGTGTTTATTTTGCTAATTCATTTAGATATTAAAATTATTATAGCTGTCGTTTTTTTTTAATTATCTTGTTATAATATTTTGGGAGATTGGTGGCAGGTGGAGGTTACGCTAATCCGGTCAGGTCTGAAAAGAAGCAGCCGTAACGATAATTTTTCAGGTTGTCCTCAGTCTCCCGTTTTTTATGGAAAATAATCGTAAAGGTTTATCATTAAAGTATCGACCACAAAGTTTTGATGAAGTTATTGGTCAAGACGTAATGGTGCAGATTATTAAAAATGCGATCAAGATGGATCGTATTCCTAACGCTTATTTATTAACAGGAATTAGAGGCGTTGGTAAAACAACGACCGCAAGAATAATTGCAAAAGCCATCAACTGTAAAAATTCTGAAACTCTAGAAAAAAAGTGCGAAGGGTTTTGCCACTGTGAAGCTATAACAAATTCAAATCATATCGATGTTTTAGAAATGGATGCTGCTTCTAAAACTGGAATTGATGATATTAGAGAATTAATTGATTCTGCTAAATATTATCCGACTAGCGCTAAGTATAAAGTTTTCATCATTGATGAGGTTCATATGTTATCAAAACAAGCATTTAATGGGTTACTTAAAACTTTAGAAGAGCCACCTCCACATCTTAAATTTATTTTAGCAACCACTGAGGTTAAAAAAATACCATTAACTATTATTTCAAGATGTCAAAGATTTGATCTTAGAAGAATTAAACTTGAAGAAATGATTTCTTTCTTAAAGAAAATTTCTGAGAGAGAGAAAGCAAAAATTAATGAAAAAGCTTTAATGTTAATTGCTAAAGCATCAGAGGGTTCAGTAAGAGATGCGTTGTCTATATTAGATCAGGCAATCTCCACATTTAATGTTTTAGGCGAAGAAATAAACGAAACATCAGTTAGAACCATGTTAGGCATAGCAGACCGTTCAAGGATTATTGATCTTGTACGTTTTGTAATTGATGGCGATAAAGCAAAAGCTCTTGCAGACGCACAAGAAATATTTGATTTGGGAGCAGATTCAAAATTAGTTTTGCAAGATATGCTTGAAGTTGTTTATTTAATTTCTAGAAGTAAAAGTTTTGGCAAAATTGAAAACGATCTAACAGTTTCAGAATCTGAATCTGACTTAATTTTTGAACTGTCTAAAAATATTGATTTTTCTTATATTTCAATGATCTGGCAATTCATCCTTAAGGGAATAGAAGAATTAAGTTTTGTTCCAAACCATTTTCTCTCTTTTCAAATGTTAATTATGAGGCTAGTCCATTTAAAAGATTTACCAAGCCCAGAGCAAGTCATTGAGGATGCTTTAAACTCAGATACTCGTGGAATAGCAGATTCTAATGAGAAAAAAGATGATTTTAATGAAATCAACCCTGGAACAATAATTAACAAGCAAGCTTCAGCAAAGACACAAATCAAAAGCATTATACAAGAAAAAGCAGAGGACATTGATCGCAATCCAAAAATTTTAGAAAAAAAACAAGAAGTTGAAAAACTTGAGATAATTAATTCATTTGAAAAATTAGTACAAATTACAAATGATAAAAAAGAAATTGAATTAAAGTTTGATTTAGAAAGAAATGTTCGAGTTGTAAAATTTGAGACTGGAAAAATCGATATTTCGTTTAATGAAAAATTATCTAAAAATTTTGTAAGATCTTTAACTGAGAAGCTCAAACTGTGGACAGGTGAAAGATGGATTATTTCTTTATCAAAAGAAACAGGTAAAAATACAATTTTTGAGAATAAAGAAACTCATAAAAAAAAATTATTACAAGAAGCGCTTGAAAGTGAAGTTTATAAAAAGATAAAAGAAAGTTTTCCAGATGCAGAACTTAATGAAGTAGAGGAGATTAAGTAATGGATTTTGGTGGCATGTTAAAAAAAGCCCAAGAGATGCAACAAAAAATGATGGAAGCAAAAGCCTCATTAAAGAATATTCAGGCTGAAGGAGTTGCAAATAATGGAGCGGTGAAAGTAATTCTGAACGGCAATCATGAGATGATCAAAATAGATATTGATCCAAAGTTAATGACAGAGGAAAAAGAAATTTTAGAAGATTTAATTGTTATAGCCACTAACAATGCTAAAAAAGAAATTGAAGTTAAATCATCAGAGGAAATGTCAAAAATAACTGGTGGTTTAAAATTGCCTCCTGGATTTAAACTTCCTTTCTAGTAATGAAAAATAATTCCCATCCAGATTTAGAAACATTAATGTTTCTAATTGCAAAGTTGCCAGGTTTAGGACCAAAGTCTGCAAGACGTATTGCTCTTTATCTTCTTAAAAACAGAGACAATATTATGAAGCCATTATCTGGCGCTTTAGACAAAGTTTATCAAAATGTTGCTCGTTGTAATGTTTGTGGAAATTTTAAAACTAATAAAATTGAGTGCAATTGTGGTAATAAAAATAATTATGAACAAATCTGTGTTGTAGAAAATGTGGCGGATATGTGGGCTCTTGAGAGTACAAATGTTTACAGTGGTCAGTACCATATTTTAGGAGGAACTCTTTCAGCTATTAACGGTATAAATCCAGAAGATCTTTTAATAGGCTCATTGGTTAATAGAATTAAAGCTAATTCAGTAAAAGAAGTTATCTTAGCAACAAGCGCCACAATTGAGGGACAAACAACAGCTCATTATATTAAAGACAGTATTAAAAATTTAAATGTGAAAGTAACAAAGTTAGCGCACGGTCTGCCCGTGGGTGGAGAGATTGAATATTTAGATGATGGAACATTATTTTCAGCATTTAAATATCGTAGTTCTTTAAATAGTGATTAGCATCAAGCGCTTGATTAATTAAGTAGATTTAGTATTTTTTAATTATGACTATTAGGCAAATTTTAACAGAGCCAGATCCTCAATTAAGAATCAAATCAAAGCCAATTCAAAAAGTTGATGCTGATATTAAAAAATTAATGAAAGATATGTTGGATACAATGTATGCGGCTCCCGGCATTGGTCTTGCCGCCGTTCAAATTGGAGTACATAAAAGAGTTATTGTTATTGATACTGCAAAAGAACCAGAGCCAAATAATCCTATGTATTTTATAAATCCAGAAATTGTTTGGACATCACAAACAAAATGTACTTTTGAAGAAGGCTGCCTTTCATTGCCTAAACAATTTGCAGAGATTGAAAGACCAGAAAAATGTCATGTAAAATATTTAGATCAAAATGGAAAAGAACAATTTTTAAAAGCAGAAGGTTTACTTGCCACATGTATTCAGCATGAAATTGATCATTTAAATGGAATTTTATTTATTGACTATTTATCAAAATTAAAAAAATCTTTTATTTTAAAAAAACTCTTAAAAGCAAAAAAGGAAGACGTTTCAGATCACATTAATTTTTAGGCAATCCATGTCATTAAAAATAATTTTCATGGGAACACCTGAGTTTGCTGTTCCTACACTAAAAGCATTAATAAAAGAAAAATTAAATATTATTCATGTTTATACACAGCCTCCAAAAAAATCGAATAGAGGTTTAAAAATTGAAAAAACCCCAGTTCATTTGGAAGCAGAAAAAAATAATTTAAAAGTTCATCATCCAGGTTCTTTAAAAAACGAAGAAGAACTAAATTTTTTTAAAGAAATTAACCCTGATTTAGTCATTGTTGTTGCTTATGGACAAATTATTCCTGAGAATTTTTTAAATTTATCTAAGAAAGGTTTTATTAATATTCATGCTTCTCTATTACCTCATTGGAGAGGCGCCGCACCCATTCAAAGAGCGATTATGAATGGCGATAAATTTACAGGAATCTCAATTATGAAAATTGAAAAAGGCTTAGACTCAGGGCCGGTGATGTTGTCTGAAAAAATAGAGATTAATAATCAGTTAAATTATGGTTTATTAAGTGATCAGTTGTCAATTTTAGGATCTAAATTAATCATTAAAGCCATTGATCTAATAGATAAAAATAAAGCTAAATTTGAGGAACAGGATCACAAAAAAGCAACTCACGCTAAAAAAATTACACACGAAGATGAAGAAATTAATTGGAATAATAATGCAGACAAAATTGTCCAACAAATTAATGCCCTGAATCCTACGCCAGGAGCTTGTTTTAAATTTAAAAATGAAAGAATTAAGATTTGGAAAGCAGAAGTTATAGATCAAAAAGGAAAAATGGGGACAACTCTTGATGATAACCTTTTAATTGCGTGCAAAGATTTTGCAATTCAAGTTCTAGAAATACAAAGACCAGGAAAGAAAATTCAAAAAGTAAAAGAATTTTTATTAGGCTATAAAATCCCTAAAGCATCACAAATATTTTAAATGCCAAGATTTAAATGCACAGTCGAATATGACGGCACTCCTTTTGTAGGCTGGCAAAGACAATTAAATGGTAGATCAGTTCAAGAAGCGATTGAACAGGGAATTGAGAAGGTAGCTGAAAAAAAAATAACAATTTTTGCAGCGGGAAGAACAGACGCAGGCGTCCATGCAGTCCATCAAGTTTTTCATTTTGATTTTAATAAAGATATTGATGCTAAAAAAATCACTGATGCTTTAAATTTTCATTTAAAAAATGACTCTATAAGTATTTTAAAAACAGAATTAATAAATGATGATTTTGATGCAAGACGAGATGCAAAGTTAAGAATTTATAAATATGTAATTATTAATCGAGACTCACCATTGTCCATAGAAAAAGATAGGGCATGGCAATTAAAAATAAAACTTGATGAAGCTAAAATGAATGATGCTGCACAAATTTTAATAGGAACTCATGATTTTACAACTTTTAGGTCAGCTTCGTGCGGAGCCAAATCTCCAATCAAAACTATGGAGAAAATAAATATTTTTAGAAAAGAAGATTACATTTACAGTTATTTTGAATCACAGTCTTTTTTGCAACATCAGGTTCGTTCTATGATGGGATCTATAAAACTTGTAGGCGAAAATAAATGGACAAAAAGAGATTTACTAGATGCTTTAAATTCTAAAGATAGATCTAAATGTGCATCACCAGCTCCTGCCACAGGATTATATTTAGAAAATATTATTTACTAATTGAAATTTCTAACAAAGCTTCAACATGATACTTTGCACTTTCTTGAATGGCAGCAAGATTGTAACCACCTTCTAAGATTGAAACAATTTTATTACCACAAACTTGTTTTGCAATTTTCATAATTTCTTTGGTTAATGTGTAGTAATCTTTAGATTCTAAATTAATGTTAGCTAAAGGATCATTTTTGTGGGCATCAAAACCAGCAGATAATAATATAAATTCAGGCTTAAATTCCTTTAATTTGTCATAAATTTTCATATAACTATCAAGGAATTCTTTAGAACTTGTCCCTGCTTTTAGAGGAATATTACAAATATTATTATATTTTCCAGTCTCATCTTCAGAACCTGTTCCTGGATAAAATGGAAATTGATGTGATGAAATATATAAAACTTTTTTTTCATTATAGAAAATATCTTGAGTGCCATTTCCATGATGAACATCAAAATCTATAATTGCTACTTTATTAAGTTTGTATTTTTCAATTAAATAAGTTGCTCCTATAGCAACATTGTTAAATATACAAAATCCCATAGCCTGTTCTTTTTCAGCATGGTGTCCAGGAGGTCTGATAACGCAAAAGGCATTATCAAAATCTTTATTCATCACTGCATCAATTGCACTAATAATTGAGGCAATGGCATCGTAAGCTGCCTTTTTACTGCCTTTAGAAACAATCGTATCTCCATCAAGAAAAGCCAAACCTTCTTTTGGAAATAATTGATTTATTTTTTTAAAATATTTTTCTGAATGAGTAAGTTTAATATATTTTTCATCAAATGATCCTACTTTTCTCCAGATTAATTTAGAAGATTGTATCTTTTTTAAACCACTTATGATTGCTGGAATTCGCTCAGGACATTCTGGGTGACCAGGACCTGTGTCATGTTGAATAGAAGAATCAGCAGTAAATATACAAGTTGTCACTTAAAGTAATTAACAAGGATATCTAAGTATATATTTTTTAATTTTTTTAAATCAGAAATTCTAGCCATCTCGTCTACTTGATGGATAGTTTTTGCAATTAAACCAAATTCAATACAAGGTGCAATTTTTTTTATAAAACGAGCATCAGAAGTACCACCGGTCGTTGATAGTACGGGGCTGATTTTCGTGCTTTTTTTTATAACGCTTTTAATCATGTAAACAGTTTTGTTGGGTTTAGTTAAAAAAGATTCTCCTGAAACATGATATTTAATTTTGTAATTTGCTTTAGATTTTTGAGTGATAGAAGAAAAAATTCTATTTAATTTTTTCTTAAGAGAGCTTGATGTGTGTAAATTATTAAATCTTATATTAAATGAAGCTTTTGCTTCTGCAGGAATGATATTGTCTGCAGTGTTATCAATGGTAATTTTCGTAACTTCAAGATTTGAAGGTTCAAAATCTTTATTGCCTCTGTCTAGTTTTAAATTTTTTATTTTATTTAAAACATCAACTATAATTGTAGAGGGGTTATTAGAAGTATGCGGATAAGCAACATGTCCTTGTGTTCCTAAAATTGTTAAATGACCCGTCATACTCCCTCTTCTTCCAATTTTAATCATTTCACCAAGTCTATTCTCATTAGTAGGCTCTCCAACTATGCAGAAATCAATTTTTTCTTTTTTTTGTATTAATTTTTCTACAACTTTTTGAGTACCATTAATTGCAACAGTTTCTTCATCACCGGTTATCAAAAAACTGATTGAACCTTTAAGTTTTTTATTTCTTTTTAAAAATTCACTAACAGCTGCAACAAAACAAGAAATAGAGCCTTTCATGTCGCTAACACCGCGACCAATTAATTTTTGATTTTTTATAACTCCACCAAAAGGATTAACAGTCCAAGATTTTAGATCTCCAACAGGAACAACGTCTGTGTGCCCCGCAAAACAAAGATTAGGAGATTCTTTACCAATTTTTGCATATAAATTTTTAATTTTTGCTGTTCCTTTTTCTTGGAACTCCATGATTTGACATTTAAAGCCTAATTTTTTTAAATTTTTTGCGACAACATTAATTGCACCATCATCTTTAGGTGTAACGCTCTGACATTTAACGAGATCTCTTGCTAAAGAAACTTCACTGATAGTCTTTAACATATTAATCTCTTAACAATTCGTTTATTGAAGTTTTGCTTCTAGTTTTTTCATCAACAGTTTTAACAATGACTGCGCAATATAAACTTGGTTTACTTTTATCTTCATTTGCAAGCGAGCCTGAAACTACCACCGAATAAGGAGGAACTTTTCCATAAATAATTTTGTTTGTTTTTCTATCTATAATCTTTGTTGAAGCTCCAATGTAAACCCCCATAGAAATTACAGAGCCTTCACCAACAATAACTCCTTCGGCTACTTCTGATCTTGCTCCGATAAAACAATTGTCTTCAACGATAACTGGGTTTGCTTGAAGAGGTTCTAGTACTCCACCAATTCCAACTCCTCCAGAAATATGACAATTTTTTCCAATTTGTGCACACGAACCAACCGTTGACCAAGTGTCAATCATCGTTCCATCATCAACATAAGCACCAACATTTATAAAGGATGGCATCAATACAACATTTTTTCCAATGTATGCAGATTTTCTAATCGCTCCATTTGGCACAGCCCTAAATCCAGCTTCAATATGTTTTTTTTCATCCCAAAGAGCTGTCTTGCCATCTACTTTATCAAACCAAGTCGCATAAGGACCTGCAAGAATTTTATTATCTTGTATTTTAAAACTTAGAAGGATTGCTTTTTTTATCCATTGATGAGTATGCCACTCATTATTTTTTTTCTCACATACCCTAATAATACCTGAGTCCAGTTTTTCCAAAGTCTCATTAATTGCAGAGATAATTGCTTTATCCGAATTTTTGTTAATATTATTTCTGTCTTCCCAAGCTTTTAAAATAATATTTTCTACACTCATGATTATTTAATTAACAAATTACACTGCTCAAGAAAATGATCTAATTCTTTTATTTTAAAGTGCACATGATCCTCATCATGGCCTTCTTTTGCCCAATTATCCTCATTTATTATCCATCCTGTTTTCATGCCAAGATCATGAGCTGGTTTTAAGTTTCTTGCGATATCTTCAAAAAAGATACTTTGCTCAGGTATAATGTCGTATTTTTTTATAAGTCTTTCATAAGGAGACTTTTCTGGTTTTGGGATAAAATCTGAGTCAACAATATCAAATATTGAAAAAAGATTTTCATCAAGTTGCAAATTGCTAACAACATTTTTTGCATGTTTTCTTGAGCCATTAGTAAATATAATTTTTTTTCCAGGTAAATTTTTTATTTCTTTATTAAGTTTTTCATTTTTATTTAAAAAACTGTAATCAATATTATGTACAAATTCTAAAAAGTGATGAGGATCAATATTATGATTCTTGATTAGGCCATTCAAAGTTGTTCCATGTTTTTGAAAATAATCATTTTTTATTTGAATAGCTTCTTCATGGTTAACATTTAAATGTTGGGT